>NZ_JBFRJZ010000084.1:0-20664 GCF_041469125.1 Vibrio sp. 10N.286.51.E5
GTCGGCACACTAAATTCTTTATGCTTTTGTCCGTGTTGTTACTCCCTGTTAAAGAGTGTTGACACCAACAAATCAAATTGTGGTGCCCGGAGGCGGAATCGAACCACCGACACGAGGATTTTCAATCCTCTGCTCTACCGACTGAGCTATCCGGGCAACGGAGCGCTATTAAACGGATTTTCTGCATAACCGTCAACTCCTTTTTTGAAAATAATTTAAAAAACCGTTCGTTCGTTGTTTTTTTATTCAAAAGTGAGGGTTATGTTTTACCTTGGTTAAATTCTTTTTTGAATTGCGTTACTTTTTCGAGGTATCGGCGCGACTCTTTATTTGGATGCTTCTTGGTAAGCGCCCAGTAGGCTTGGCTCGGTTGCAGCGAGTTTAAGTCTTGCATTGCTCGCTTTCTGTCCTTACTGAAGGTATTGAGTACGCCACCAGTACCGCCGTTATAGGCTGAAATCATACTGTATTCAAGCGTTAATGGGTTTTTTACGTCTTTCAAATAACGATTTTTAAGGATGTAAAAGTATGCGGTGCCAGCATCAATGTTGTTTTCTGGATTGAATAAGTACTCAGGGCTTGGTTCACCAGGTTTCTTTTTGACGTGTTCAAATACATCTCGACCAGCGGTTTTAGGTACCACCTGCATAAGACCATAAGCATTAGCCCAACTTACGGCGTACGGGTTGAAGCTACTCTCTGTCTTGATGATAGCGTAGATTAAATCTTCAGGGATGTCATAACGCTGAGACGCTCGTCGAACGATGTCGGAATATTGATAACTACGCTGGCTAGCGTGGTCGGCCACCATTGGGATTTCAACGTAGTAGGCTTTTTTAAAGTCGACTTCTTTGGTTTTTAGGTTATTCGCGATCAGGTAATCCGCAAACTGGTTCGCTCGCCAAGTCCATTGAATGGGCTTTTTTTCTTGGTCTACGACCTGATTATAGAGGAAAGGTTTGCCTTCTAGCTTGATGCTTTTAGAAGAGAATAGATCGACATGCGCCGGATCATCTGGCGTCAAAAGGGTCGTCATGATCGCATTTTTGAGGTGTTTTTTCGGTTCGGTAGAGGAAACCGTTTCCACCGTTACCAGGCCTTGGCTAAAATTCACTTCTGAACGACTTAAGTAATTATCTATGTATTTCACATAGTTACTCTTACCTGCCATCTTGATTTCACTGCTACCCCAACGTTTTTGAATGTTGCCTGAAAAGCTATCTATTAATGAATCTAGCGCCCCGGTATCTTTTTCAAATTGTCCGGGTAGCTCAGCTAAATTCTTCACAAACCGGTTGGTTGGCTCGTAATTGACATCATAAATGCTTTCGACAAATTCACGGCTGCAGCCAGTTAATAACATGGCTGTTAGGAAGTAACTTAGCTTTTTCATAGTTCCTCATACAAAAATGACATCGCAGCGTTAACCATGATGTCATTAAAAATTGCTTAAATAAATGTCTTATTCGCTTGGTGGAGTATAGCCATCAATTACGACATCTTTACCTTCAAAAAGGAAGTTAACCATCTCAGTTTCAAGAAGTTTACGATGCTCAGGATCCATCATGTTTAGCTTCTTTTCATTGATAAGCATAGTTTGCTTGCTTTGCCATTGTCCCCAAGCTTCTTTAGACACGTTGTCAAAGATACGCTTACCTAAGTCACCTGGGTAAAGTTGAAAATCTAGGCCTTCAGCATCTTTTTGAAGGCGAGCACAAAATACAGTGCGGCTCATAGTGGTTCCTCTTATCGCGTTCGTTGATTCAAACGTCGTCGTTCAGTTCAAAGGGTAGGCTCTCAATAAGCTGCTTTACAGGAGCGGCTAGGCCAATTTCTTCCGGTTTTGATAAGTTATACCAGAGACCTTTAGCCCCTTCCATTATCAAATCTGGTTGTTTATCTAATTTCACTAATACTGGCGTGATATCTAAGTGGTAGTGGCTGAAAGTGTGTCTAAACGCAATCATGGTCTTGATCGAATTGGTTTGAGTGTCTTTGATCGAACGAAGATCTAGTTGATGTTCGATCTCTGCGTTTTCATTTTGAGGGAAACAAAACAATCCGCCCCAGATACCAGATTGAGGGCGCTGTTCGAGCCACACTTGGTTGTCGTGATACAGAATCACAAACCATGTGTCTTTTACTGGCTTTTCTTTCTTAGGCTTTTTGCCAGGGAAGTCGAGCTGTCTATCGAGCTTCTTGGCCTCACACATGCTTTCAATCGGGCACAAGGTGCACTTAGGCTTGCTACGGGTACAAACCATGGCACCCATGTCCATCATTGCTTGGTTGTACTTATCGACATCTTTGTTCGGAGTATGTGCTTCGGCGTGTTCCCAAAGCTGGTTTTCGACTTTCTTTTGCCCCGGCCAACCTTCAACGGCAAAACTTCTCGCAAGCGTTCGTTTTACATTGCCATCAAGAATCGCATGAGGAAGTTTATGAACCGATGATAAGACGGCTGCTGCTGTTGAGCGACCAATCCCCGGTAGCGCGTTCATCTCTTCGATAGACAGCGGAAATTCACCACCATATTGCTCAGCAACGATCTTGGCTGCTTTATGTAGATTGCGAGCTCGTGCGTAATAACCAAGCCCTGTCCATAAGTGGAGTACCTCATCTTGTTCGGCGTTCGCTAGATCGATAACTGTTGGAAAACGTTCCAAGAAGCGTTGGTAGTATGGAATCACCGTGGTGACCTGAGTCTGCTGAAGCATGATTTCAGATAGCCAAACGGTGTAGGCGGTTTTGTTTTGTTGCCAAGGTAATTCTTTACGCCCGTAGGCGTCATACCACTTTAATATGGCGGTTGCGAAAGGAGTCACGACATGCTCTATGCTTTGCTATTATTAGAAGCGAAATTGCACCACACTTAACGTTGGATGTAAAACAGACAAATTGTGTGGGAATTTATCCACGGAAAGACTTGCACCGAAGGCAATTCTTTGGATAATCCCCGCTTTGATTAATCAATGTGCAGGCAAAAATCAATGAGTGAAGTGACCACTAACGAATATACTGAAGACGGCAAACTGGTTCGTAAGATCCGTAGTTTTGTTCGCCGCGAAGGCCGCTTAACAAAAGGCCAAGAGAACGCGATGAATGAATGTTGGCCAACAATGGGTATCGACTACAACCCAGAGCTTCTTAACTGGAAAGAAGTATTTGGCAACGATAACCCAGTTGTACTAGAGATTGGCTTCGGTATGGGTGCATCACTGGTTGAAATGGCAAAGAACGCACCTGAGAAGAACTTCTTAGGTATTGAAGTTCACAGCCCAGGTGTTGGTGCTTGTTTGGGTACTGCGCGCGATGCTGGCGTAACTAACCTGCGTGTAATGTGTCACGATGCTGTAGAAGTATTTGAACACATGATTCCAGATAGCAGCCTGCATACACTGCAACTGTTTTTCCCTGACCCATGGCACAAGGCTCGCCACCACAAGCGTCGTATCGTTAAAGCTGAATTCGCTGAAATGGTTCGTGCTAAGCTACACCTTGAAACTGGTATTTTCCACATGGCAACTGACTGGGAAAACTACGCAGAGCACATGATTGAAGTAATGAACGTTGCTCCAGGTTTTGAGAATATCGCTGAAGATGGTGATTACATTCCTCGCCCGGATGAGCGTCCACTGACTAAGTTTGAAGCTCGTGGCCATCGTTTAGGTCACGGCGTTTGGGATATTAAGTACAAGCGTACTAAGTAATTCTGAACCTAAACAAATGAAGGTGAGGTTTGATTAGGATCTTAACCTTACACTTTGTGGGATTGATAAAAGCCAACATTATTGTAGTGTTGGCTTTTTTGTCCTTAGGCTTTTATTTCAGTAAAGGCTTAACGACAGAAAGTAATACCAATCACAGTAAGTAAGTGATCAGAAATAGCGTAGGAAAAAGGCTTGAGAACAAGGCAGCATTTTTCGATAAGTAGTTACTCTACAATCAAAAACTCTAACGCAGTTATCGAGCATTTTAACAAGCTAGAGTGAGCTGTTATTTACTACGATTGGTATATGTTACATCCCTACAAAAATAACAATATAGAAGTAAGCACACATGAAACCAACTCAAGCTATTTTGGCCGAGATCTTAGAAGAAGTTCGCCCTTTAATTGGTCAGGGAAAGGTCGCTGATTATATTCCTGCATTAGCGCGTATATCGAACCAGAAACTGGCGATTGCGGTGTACACCAATGAAGGAGAAGTGATTCAAGCTGGTGATGCAGAGGAAGCCTTCTCTGTACAATCTATCTCTAAGGCTTTGAGTTTGACGTTAGCAATGGTGCTCTATAAGCCGGAAGAGATTTGGCAAAGAGTAGGCAAAGAGCCTTCTGGTCAAGCCTTTAACTCGATGATTCAGCTTGAGATGGAGCATGGGATTCCTCGTAACCCGTTCATCAATGCTGGTGCAATTGTTGTTGCAGACCTACTACAAAGCCGCTTGTCAGCACCAAGACAGCGTTTATTGGAGTTTGTACGTCAGTTATCGGGCGATACTCATATTGTGTACGACAAGGTAGTAGCGGCTTCAGAAATGATGCATAGCGACCGTAATGCCGCTATCGCGTACTTGATGCGTTCATTTGGTAATTTTGAGAACGATGTTATCCCTGTACTTAATAATTACTTCCATGCTTGTGCACTTAAGATGACTTGTGTGGATTTGGCGAAAACCTTTAGCTACTTAGCGAACAAAGGTGTGTCAGTACAGACTAAGAAAGAGATCATCACGCCGGTAAAGACCAAGCAGCTGAATGCTTTGCTTGCAACTTGTGGCTTGTACGATGGGGCTGGTGAGTTTGCCTACCGTGTTGGTATGCCAGGAAAATCGGGCGTTGGTGGCGGTATTATTGCTATCGTTCCTGGCGAAATGACGATTGCGGTGTGGTCTCCAGAGCTTGATCCTTCTGGCAACTCGCTCGCAGGTACTAAGGCTCTAGAGTTGCTTTCAGAGCGAATTGGTCGTTCTATTTTCTAAGAGAAAGATTCGAGCACGGACGTTGTCCTATAGAACGCTTCGCACCGAGAGAGGGCTATAAAACAAAAAGGGTTGACCCTAAAGCCAACCCTTACGCAATGCTTCTCGAATCTCGAATCTCGAATCTCGAACTACTCGTCTTCTTCTGCCATAAAGGCTTCTAACAGATCATTGAGAAACAGCTTTCCTTTTTCAGTGATCTGCCAGTGAGTGTCGGTTTCCTTCAAGTAGCCTAGCTCTTTTGCCCATTCAATCGTTTTTTGAATCGAGTCAAAACCAAGCCCTGTCGTATCAATGAAATCCTGCTTTGGACATGCTTCCATTAACCTAAAGCGGTTCATGAAAAATTCAAAAGGGCGGTCTTCATTCGGCACTTCAAATTCATCTGATAGATAAGGTTTTACCATGTTTTGGTACGCAGCTAGATAGCCTCTAGGGTGCTTAACCTTAGTGGTACGAACAATGCGTCCATCTGTAAAGCTCAGCTTGCCATGAGAGCCACAGCCAATACCTAGATAGTCACCAAAGCGCCAGTAGTTGAGGTTGTGTTGACACTGATAGCCGGGCTTGCTGTAGCCTGAAATTTCGTACTGCACATACCCTGCGTCTGCGAGCTTCTTATGGCCTAGGTCGAAGATATCCCAAAGGTCATCATCATCAGGCAGCGTTGGTGTTTTGTAATAGAACATGGTGTTAGGTTCTATTGTTAGTTGATACCAAGATAAGTGTGGAGGATCGAGCTCGATTGCTTTGTCTAAATCAGCCAAGGCTTGATCAATGCTTTGATCCGGTAAACCGTGCATTAAATCTAGGTTGAAGCTATTCAATCCGATTTTATGCGCTAAATGAGCAGCGTTAACCGCTTCATCTTGCCCATGAATACGGCCAAGCCTTTCCAGTTTCTCTTGCTCAAAACTTTGCACACCCACCGAGATTCGAGTTATGCCTGCTTTTTGGTAACCAGCAAAACGCTCAGCTTCGATAGTTCCCGGGTTGGCTTCCATGGTGATTTCTATTTCAAGTTTGAACGGGATGCGCTGTTCAATGCCTTGCAGCAATCGACCTATACCTTCTGGAGAAAATAGACTCGGCGTGCCACCACCAATAAAGATCGAATGTAATGGGCGAGGTACGTCATTGAGTTGGTACTTTTCGATATCGGTATCGAGATCCTCAAGCAGAGCATCGATGTACTCTTTTTCAGGAATCTCGGCTTTGAGAGCGTGAGAGTTAAAATCACAATACGGACACTTTTGTACACACCATGGGATGTGTACATAGAGGCTAAGTGCGGGTGGTATTAGCGCTGCATTGTGCATTACAGAGCTTGCTCCTTGAGAGTCTTGAATAGTGACGCAAGCGCTTTACCACGGTGTGATAGTTGCTTCTTACGCGAAGATTCAAGCTCTGCTGAGGCGCAGTTATCTTCTGGTACAAAGAACACAGGATCGTAGCCAAAGCCATTCTCACCGTGTTCTTCAGTAAGAATACGACCTTCCCATTTACCGTGACACACTAGAGGTGTTGGATCATTCTCGTGACGCATTAGCACCAACACACAGTGGAAACGCGCAGTACGCTTTTCAGTTTCGACACCTTGCATCGCATCTAATAGTTTTTTGATGTTCTGCTTATCGGTTGCCCCTTCACCTGAGTAACGCGCTGAATAGATACCTGGCGCACCATTTAAGTAATCAACCTCTAAACCTGAGTCGTCAGCAATGGCTGGCAGCCCTGTTTCTTTCGCTGCGTGGCGAGCTTTGATGATGGCATTTTCAATGAAAGTCGTTCCTGTTTCAGCGATTTCTGAAACGTTAAATTCACTTTGCGCGACAACGTCAAAACCAAACTCAGACAGAATATCTGCCATCTCGCGAACTTTACCTTGGTTGCCTGTTGCTAAAACAATCTTACTCATGGGAATGTAGCTCTAAATAAGTTAATAAATGAAAAGTAAGGTTTGAGCTTACTCTTCTATATAGAATTTCTGTGTGAAACGCAGTGGACCAGTGCCTTTTAGGCCTGCGTTCACATCGATGTCGAAGGTGATGTTTTCTTCGTGAGTTACGGGGAACTCAGCAAGGTAATAAATCGCATCGCCTTCTTTGATTTCTCGAAACTTCAAAGTACGGGTGTTTCCAACGAGGTTCTTCGCTGTTCCCGTAATTTTAGCCGTTGTCGCAGGCTTGCCTAGAGAAGCCTTGTCTAACACGCTGATGTTGAGGATTGCTGAGTATCCATTTCGCTTAAGTTTGTATTGCTTAGCGACTTGCGAAGTTAAGAACGTGGAATTAAAAGCCGAGTAATGAACCTCGACATCCTTAATGTTCTTAAATTGCCCTGCTGAGCTTGGTAAGGCAACAAGAGCGGTGAGTAGTGCTGTTATCCATAAACGCATAATGACTCCAATAAATAGCAAAAAGCCATCATAGGATGGCTTTGACTTCAGTTGGGATTTGGCTTGGCGAGCATATTCGAACTTGCTTGTGCCTACCGAGATCTCCCTTTTCTATCTTAATTTGCCCTTTTGCGACCTTAAACTGTTTCGCGAGGTATTTCGCTAAATGGGCATTGGCTTTGCCATCAACCGGTGGTGCAGTAATGGCAATTTTCAGTTCCTGACCGTGCAAGCCGACAATTTTGTCTCGGCTTGCTTTGGGTTGGATATAGAGCCTAAGAAGAATATCGTCTTCCTCGGCCCAAACCGCTTTTGGCATCGTCAAAGTACCTGATGTTTGTACTTGAATTATAGCTGATACCAAATAGGGCCAATCATGTCGCCCATTAGGAAGTTCGCAAATTGCAGAACAATGAACAGAACCAGTACGCTTAGGTCGAAACCACCCATGTCCGGAAGGATACGGCGGATAGGCACTAGCATTGGTTCAGTCAGTTGATGGAATACGTACTCGATTGGACTACGACCTTGGCTTACCCAGCTAAGGATTGCACGGATAAGTAGAACCCAGAAGATCAAACCACCCGCCGCTTTTAGCAAAGATAGTGCACCAAAGATCAGGAAGCTGATATCGAAAACGGCAGCGCCGCCAGAGATAATCAGGTTTAGAGCAACGAACTTAAGTACACACAGCACATAAGCGAAAACAACGGTCGCTAGATCAAGGCTGCCGATTGATGGAATAACTCGGCGTAGTGGGGCAACAACCGGTTGTGTCGCTTTTACGATGAATTGTGAGAATGGGTTGTAGAAATCTGCACGTGATGCTTGTAGCCAGATACGCAAGATCACAACCATGATGTAAAGATCAAAAACGGTCGAGATCAGAAAGCTCATCGAGTTCATATTGTTTCCTTTTTCGGATTTACTTGCCGCTTAGATATAACCAGAGCGGCAAAATGCTTGTTTACCTTGATTGGTACTAAAACAGTTTTTCCATCTCTTCAGCTCGAGCAACCGCCGCTTGCATGGCTTTTGCTACGATGTCTGATAGTTGATGTTCGTTAAACGTGCGTAGTGCTTCTGCGGTCGTGCCGCCTTTGGATGTCACTTGTTCACGCAGTGTTGATAATTCAGTATCTTGGTTTGCTACCACCATCTCTGCCGCGCCTAATGCAGACTGCTGCACTAGCTTACGAGCGGTTTCTTGGTCAAAACCTTGCTTGATTGCTTCAGCTTGCATCGCTTCCATAAACAGGAAGAAGTAAGCCGGAGCGCTACCCGCCGCCGCAATGATGTTGTTGATTCCAGACTCTTGTTCAACCCAACTTACTTCACCAACAGCTTGCATCAGCTGAGAAGCAAAGTCTTTATCATCTTGGCTGACAGTTGCATCGGCATAAAGACCACTCATCCCTTTACCAAGCAGTGATGGCGTGTTTGGCATCACACGAACAAGGTTCAGTTGGCAGTTTAACATCTCATTAAGTCGATTCGCATTAATACCCGCGGCAATTGAGATAACCAGTTTGTTGCTGAAGTCGATATCTTGTAAGGGTTTACATACATCAGCCATCATTTGTGGCTTCACGGATAACACAACAACGTCTGCTTTTTCAGCTGCTGCAATATTATCGCTGGTGGTATTGATGCCGTATTCTTGTTCTAACGGCAGCCTTCTGGTTTCTGAAGGTGCTGTCGCAGTAATCTTTTGCGCTGGGTAACCACTAGCAACTAAGCCAGCTACAATTGAGCGAACCATGTTTCCCGCCCCAATAAAGGCGATGTTCTTATGTACCATATATAAAATCCTGAGCGTGTCGCTGCGCGGATAAGGCGAAGCGGTATCAATACTTGTACTTGTCGTTACTTACTACGGCTATTTCGCGTAATCACGAGCGCCGAAAATAGCTGTTCCAATACGAACCATTGTGCTGCCAGCCTCAACTGCTGCATCCATATCACCACTCATCCCCATCGAAAGGGTATCAATGTCTGAATACTTCGCGGCTAGCTTGTCTTTAAGCTCTGCCAGTTGAGAAAATGCATTAAGCTGAGATTGATAGTCAGATACGTTTGCAGGAATCGACATCAACCCTCTTAAAGTGAGGTTGGGCAGTGAGGAAATCAACTCTGCCAGTGCAAAAACTGACTCTTCAGATGTGCCAGACTTGGACGCTTCACCACTGGTGTTTACTTGAATTAACACTTGCAAAGGTGGAAGCTCGTTTGGACGTTGGTCATTCAGTCTCTGAGCGATCTTATCGCGATCGACGGAATGTACCCATGCGAAGCTTTCTGCGATAGGGCGAGTTTTATTTGACTGGATTGGACCAATAAAGTGCCATTCCAAATTTAGGTTAGAATGTTGTTCTGAAAAGTGTTTTACTTTATCGACACCTTCTTGAACATAGTTTTCACCAAAGGCAATTTGGCCTCCGAGTGCGGCTTCTAGAATCGCATCATTAGGTTTAGTTTTGCTGACGGCTAAAAGTTGCACGGACTCTGGAGCTCGTCCGCACTTTTGCTCAGCACTACGAATCTGTGAGGTGATTTGTTCGATATTTTGTTGAATACTACTCATAGCTGACTTTACTTAAGGGAAAATAAATGGATATCACTGAGTTACTAGATTTTAGTGTAAAGCATAACGCGTCAGATCTACATCTTTCTGCGGGTGTATCTCCAATGGTACGTATAGATGGTGAAGTAAGGAAGCTTGGAATACCAGCTTTGAGTCATGCTGATGTGCACCGTTTGGTTTTTGAGATCATGAGCGACTCGCAGCGCGGTGAATTTGAGGAAAAACTGGAAGTCGACTTCTCTTTTGAATTACCCAATGTTGGTCGCTTTCGTGTTAATGCGTTTAACCAAGCCCGTGGCTGCTCAGCTGTCTTTCGAACTATCCCTGTCGAAATCCCGACTTTAGATCAGTTAGGTGCACCTGAGATCTTCGAAAGGATTGCTAACTACGAAAAAGGGTTAGTGCTCGTCACTGGTCCAACTGGCTCTGGTAAATCAACGACTCTTGCGGCGATGGTTGATTACGTAAATCGCAACCACAATAAGCATATTCTGACGATTGAAGACCCGATTGAATTCGTTCACACCAATAATAAATGCCTAGTCAACCAGCGTGAAGTTCACCGTGATACTCACAGTTTTAAAGCGGCACTGCGCAGTGCCTTACGTGAAGACCCAGACGTGATTCTGGTTGGTGAACTTCGTGACCAAGAGACGATTAGCTTAGCGTTAACCGCAGCAGAAACGGGTCACTTGGTCTTTGGTACTCTGCACACCAGTTCTGCGGCTAAAACGATCGACCGTATTATCGATGTGTTCCCAGGTAGCGATAAAGATATGGTTCGTTCGATGTTGTCTGAATCACTGCGCTCGGTGATAGCCCAGAAGCTGCTAAAGCGTGTTGGTGGTGGTCGTGTGGCGTGTCATGAAATCATGATGGCAACACCGGCGATCAGAAACTTGATTCGTGAAGATAAGGTCGCTCAGATGTACTCGATCATTCAAACGGGCGCAGCGCACGGCATGCAGACCATGGAACAAAATGCGAAGCAGCTGATGGCGCAGGGCTTGGTTGATTCGGAAGAGGTCGAGAAAAAGATCGAAATTGAAACCTCAATGTTTTAATCAAGGTGGACACAATGGAATTGAATCAAATCCTTGAGGGAATGCTTTCTCAAAAGGCATCGGATCTTTATATCACGGTTGATGCGCCAATCCTTTTTCGTGTGGATGGTGAATTACGCCCTCAAGGAGAGAAGCTGAATGCGGCACAGGTTGCTCAATTACTTGATGCGATGATGGAACAAGATCGACGTGATGAGTATCAGCAAACGCGTGAGGCTAATTTTGCCATCGTGCGTGACTTTGGTCGTTTTCGTGTCAGTGCATTCTTTCAGCGAGAGCTACCTGGAGCGGTCATTCGACGTATCGAGACTAACATCCCAACCTTTGAGCAACTAAAGCTTCCTGATGTACTACAGGACCTATCAATAGCTAAGCGCGGACTTGTGCTGGTGGTTGGTGCGACAGGCTCTGGTAAATCGACCTCAATGGCTGCAATGACAGGCTATCGCAACACCAATCGCTCGGGACATATCTTGACGGTTGAAGACCCTATTGAATTTGTGCACGAACATAAAAAGTGCATCGTGACGCAGCGTGAGGTCGGGCTCGACACCGAGAGTTACGAAGTCGCGCTTAAGAACTCGCTACGCCAAGCACCAGACATGATCTTGATTGGCGAAATCCGTAGCCGTGAGACCATGGAATACGCGATGACCTTTGCTGAAACGGGTCACTTGTGTATGGCAACCTTGCACGCCAATAACGCTAACCAAGCGCTAGAGCGTATTCTTCATTTGGTGCCGAAAGAGCAGAAAGAACAGTTCTTGTTTGACCTATCGATGAACCTGCGTGGTGTCGTCGCTCAGCAACTCATTCGCGACAAGAATGGCAGCGGGCGTCATGGTGTATTCGAGATTCTGCTGAATAGCCCTCGTGTTTCTGACTTGATTCGTCGTGGTGAACTACACGAACTGAAAGCAACCATGGCTAAATCGAAAGAGATAGGTATGCAGACCTTTGACCAAGCTTTGTATGATTTAGTGATAGCAGGCAAGATCAGCGAAGAGGATGCGTTCCACAGTGCCGATTCTGCTAATGACTTGCGCTTAATGCTCAAAACTAGACGTGGTGATGACGACTACGGAACTGGGGCGTTGGCTGGTGTGAAGATAGATATGGGGTGATAAAAAACGCCTGATTTGATTCTAGGTTAAAATCAGGCGTTCATCATATTCATCGTTCGACTGCGTCTGTATTATCAACGCTTCTTGTTCTTAGGCTCGCTGATTACGTTTGCGTCAGTCGAAGTATGATTCATATAACCTGCATTATTGGAGCTTGTCGAACTGCATGCTGATATTGCTAGAGCTACGAAGATTGCTAGAAAAATTTTCATGTGAACTCCCACTTACCTAATAATGAATTGCTTCGACATTACGCCGTAATATCATTATAGGATCACAAAGGAGTTTAATCTTTGAGCTCTTAATTTTCGTTATGAATATTGTGCTTCAAACCAGCTCTCTAAAATGACGACTGCAGACTGGTTATCGACATTACCTTTACTTAGTGCTTTGTAGCCGCCCATTTCAAAAAGGTCGGCCCTTGCTTCTGTCGTAGAAAGTCTTTCATCATGCAGTTCAACATCGACACCAAAGCGCCCTTTTAGGCGATTGGCAAACTTCTTCGCCCTTGGTGTAATCGCGGCTAGATCTTTACCATGAAGATCGGTAGGAAGACCAACCACGATAAGATTCGGCTGCCACTCCTTAATTTGCTTTTCGATATCGTCCCAATTTGGGATGCCATCTTTGGCTTTAAAAGCTTTTAGAGGGCTTGCGGTGCCCGTGATTTCTTGTCCTATCGCACTACCGATACTTTTTGTACCGTAGTCAAATGCCATAATTGTTCGTGACATGGGGTTTCCAAATTTATCTGTGTTTGAGAGTGTCTGTTTATTTTACTTAGTTGATTTGAGCTAGGCGTGACCAGCGTCTGCTGAAAGCTGAGCTGCATTAATGCCTAACATCTGTACAGCGACTTTCCAGCGGTCAGAAATCGGTGTATCGAAGATGACCTTCGGATCGGCTTCAACGGTTAACCATGAGTTCTCGGTCAGTTCTGTTTCCAGTTGTCCGGGTTCCCATCCTGCATACCCAAGTGCGACTAAATAATTCATCGGCTCATCTTCTGTGCCCAACACCATCAAGATATCTTTTGAGGTTGTCACTGAGATTTGATCCGTCATGCTGATACTGGATTGATAGTTGCCTTTAGGTTTGTGCAAAATAAACCCACGGTCTTCTGCGACCGGTCCACCATTCAATACAGGCTTATCAAGACTTGCTTGGTTGGGTTTTGGCTGATCAGAATCAACCTCAACTTGCTTAAGCATGCTACCGACAGTGACATCAATAGGGGCGTTGATCATCAAACCCATCGCGCCTTCGTCATTGTGCTCACAAAGGTAAATCACCGAATTTTGAAAGTATGGGTCTTTCATTCCGGGCATAGCAACCAGAAAGTGGTTCGTTAAATTCATAGAGCCTCCTGCCAGTGTGTTCCCAGTAAAGGAAAAAGAGCGGCGTAAAGCCGCTCATTGTTCTTTGCCTAGATATTTCTGTGTTTTCGAATAGCTAAGGCTTTCTTTAGTTTAGGCTATTTAGCGTTAACGCGACGCTCAATTGCATCCATTAATTTACCTGTAACTGAAATATCAAAAGCGGCTTCAATTTCACGGATACAAGTAGGGCTAGTCACGTTAATTTCAGTCAGCTTGTCGCCGATAACATCAAGCCCAACAAAGATTAAGCCTTTCTCTTTCAGTGCTGGAGCAACTGCTCTTGCGATAGCCCAGTCTGTTTCACTTAGAGGACGAGCTTCACCTGTACCGCCAGCAGCAAGGTTACCTCGAGTTTCCCCTTTTGCTGGAATACGCGCTAGACAGTAAGGCATTGGCTCACCGTCGACCACAAGAATACGCTTATCACCATTGCTGATGTCTGGAACAAAAGTTTGTGCCATTGCGTAGTTCTGACCGTGGTTGGTCAAGGTTTCAATAATAACTGATACGTTTGGATCGCCTTCTTTCACACGGAAGATAGACGCGCCGCCCATGCCATCAAGTGGTTTTAGAATCACGTCGCCGTGTTCTTCTCGGAACGCTTTAATTTTTTCAGCTTTACGAGTCACGATGGTGGTCGGTGTCAGTTCAGGGAACCATGCCGTGAACAACTTCTCGTTACAGTCACGTAGGCTTTGTGGTTTGTTGACGATCAGTGCGCCGTTCTCTTCAGCACGCTCAAGAATGTAAGTTGCGTAGATGTACTCAGTATCAAACGGAGGATCTTTACGCATTAGTACCGCATCTAAATCGGATAGCGCGATAGTCTGTTCTGATTTGAACTCGTACCAACCGTTTGGATCTTCTTTTAGTTCAACAACCTTAGTGTCAGCAATGGCTACGCCTTGATCTAAATGTAGATCATCCATTTCCATGTAATGGATTTCGTAACCACGACGCTGAGCTTCAAGCATCATGGCAAAGCTAGAGTCTTTTTTGATGTTAATGGATGAAATTGGATCCATTACGATGCCAAGTTTGATCATTTTTTTCTCCTAGCCTAGATCGCCAAAACGGACTTGTAAGGCAGTAATTGCGGTTAGAGCTGCTGTTTCGGTACGAAGTACACGTGGGCCGAGTAGCGTCTCTTCAAATTTGTATTGTTCTGTCATGCCGATTTCTTCAGCCGACAAGCCACCTTCAGGGCCGATCAATAGGCGTACCTTACTGATAGGTTCTGGAAGGGTATTAATTGAGTATTTTGCACGAGGATGTAAGTTCAGCTTTAATGCTTCACTCGGTTCGCTACACCACTCTTCAAGTTGCATGATAGGGCGAATGACTGGAACCGTATTGCGGCCACACTGTTCACACGCCGCGATAGCAATCTTTTGCCACTGTGCGAGTTTTTTCTCGAAGCGTTTTGTATCAAGCTTAACGCCACAGCGCTCTGAAATTAAAGGGGTAATGGTGTTCACACCAAGCTCAACCGATTTCTGAATCGTGAACTCCATTTTGTCGCCACGTGAAATCACTTGGCCTAAATGTAAGTCTAACGGAGATTCGCTGCTGCGTTCGATGCGTTCAGAAACATTAACGGTGACATTTTTCTTTGATACTTCGGCTATCGTCGCAGGGAATTCAGCGCCACTGCCATCAAATAGAAGGACTTCTTGGCCTTCTTTCATGCGAAGGACACGACCAACATGACCCGCGGCATCTTCGCCTAAAGCGAGTGAACCTAACTGATGAATGCGTTCTGGGTGATGAATACGAGGGATTCTCATGCTGGTAAACCTATAAATATGTTCATTTGGGTATTTTGTCTCTGCCTAACATGGATGCTTTTAGTTGAAAAAACAAGGGTAGAGCAAGAGTTTCAGGGGCAATTCTGAAACTCTTGTTTGAGATAGTTAGGAATGTTGATTGTACGAGCGACGTTATTTACAAGCAGGGTAAACAAATGGGTTGTGATTACCTTGGATGGCATAGATTCGCTCATCACGAGTACATTCCCACTTGTCGACAGGAAATTGCTTGTTCCACGCCATCATTAGGTTGGTTTGTTGCTTAGATAGTTTGAAACCATACTCTTGGCTCATGTAAAGGTAAGTACGCGCGATAGAGCCTTTTGCTCTGTCTGGCGGCATAACTTTACGCTGCTTGAAGTTGACCTGCATTTCACACTGACCATAGCTCACACCATCCATGCCATTCCACTGACTGAAGTTGTAGTTGGAGCGATCACCGTTAACCTCGCCAATGGCCGGAGTTAGGTTGTGAAGGTCGGCTTCCATGGATTTGAATATTTTGTCATTGCGAGTGCAGTTCTTGCGCCCACCATCTTGCCAACACTGACGCTGGTGGCCAAATTGCCAAGCTGGAACCACGTGTTCCCACTCAATTCGACTCGCCCGCTTTTGTTGTTTTCGGACTTGATAGCCACAGCCATCAAGGTCGGGAATACCTTTCTTTTTGTCCTTCCAAGTAATGTCACAGCCGCAATAAAATGAAGTCGGATGGTCGAGGTAAATCTTCACCGCTTCTCTTTTTGCTTTGGAAAATGAGCTCGGTGGTGCGGCGAGAACGCTTTGGGTTACCAGTAGGCCAAATACTATTGTTAAGTAAAAAGATACAGGCAGGCCAAATGCTTTGAAGGTGAGTTTTTGCATAGAAAAAGACTGATAAAAGTATGATAAACATCAGTCTAGCACTCAAATGTTAGATCTCTCTATTAGATTTGTTCTACCGAGTAAATCAACCTGTCACTAGCTTAGTTGAGTTCCCGTGAAAGCTAAGGTTTGCTGGCACAATTGGCAGCGGTAGGTCGATTGATTCCGAAGTACTTTGTTGTGTCGTCTGATTGATAATGGGTAAGTGGTGCACTCACATCGATATTCAAAGGTTTTCCCTTGAACTGACGCGATTTCAAAGCTGTGAGTTGTTCTGGCTGGCACGTTGAATACTTTTTCCATCACGTATTTCCACTCGTTTCCGTGAGGCCTAACACGTCCGAAAACCTGATGCGTGATCAGGTGTGCGAGTTCATGTGGCACAACCTCGTTGATGAAGGCATCTTCATTTTCAGAAAATAGTACGTGGTTGAGCTTAATTTCGTTGAGCTGAAGGTAGGCCTTTCCCGCCGCTTTGCCTCTTAACTTGAAGGTGATAGTTGGGTGTGGAAATTCACGAGAGAAATGTTGATTTGCGATAGCTAGGCATTCGGCCAATTTCTTATTTGCTCGGTGTTGTTGCGGGGTGTAAGACAAACGTTGTTAACTCCAAATAAAAGGCCTCAGCGTTTAAACCAAGGCCTAATCATAACATTGCTTGTTGATCTAGCGATGCTTTACACGTGATGTTTTTTCTTAATGATCTCGTGATAAGCGTGCCATGTAGCATAGCCAAGTAGCGGCATGGTGACGATCATTCCGATGCCGTAGGTGGCAAAACCCACCAAAATACCGGCACAAATAATACTCGCCCAAACCACCATTGCAGGGATGTTCGATTTCACGGCATTAAAGCTAGTGAAAATCGCACTCATCACATCAACGCGTCTCTCCATCATTAACGGAATTGAAAATGCTGAGATGCTAAATATGAGGCTTGCGATAACAAAACCAATCACAGAACCCGTAATTAAGAAGGGAGCGAACTCAGCCAGTGGTGCGCCTTGCACTGAAGGGTAGAGCGCGTGCAATAACGCAGCGATACGCATCCAGAATATCATCGCAACCATCAATACGATCGCAAAGGCCCATTGGTGGGTGGAGTTGCGAGTGATGGCTTTCATCGAGTGCAGTAGGCTTGCGTTGTGGCCTTTTTCTCTTTCCCAAGCTGCGTCATACAAGCCCAGAGCAAGAAACGGCCCTATTAGCATGTACACGATCAGGCTTGGCATTACGACCAAGTGTGTTCCTTGCCATTGGACAAGCTGAACAATGGCGATTGCCGCTCCCATAAAGCACAAACCGTAGAATGCGCTGATTAATGGCATTCTTACTAAGTCATGCAGAGCAAGCGACAACCAATGAAAGGGTGCGGAAATACTGATTTGGTTACAAGGAATGGTGCGAGCGTAATCCTTATCGCTGACCTTGTGTTTTTTATCGTTCAGTTCGGATGGGTGCGCGGTACGAGGCATAGATCCCCCTAGTTAAATAACGTCCTAGTTATAATTCCATAAGGCTCATCGATGTGGCTTGTGTGAGAGTTATGGTGTTGAGCTAAATTGCTCTTTGTCATCCCAGTTTTTGTTCTAGCGTGCATTTAACGAGCGTTATCAGGCTGAATTAATTTAAGTTAAATGTGAGCTTGATCTCTTAGGAGTTACCTTAACTATTGTCAGTAGTGTTAGAAAACACAAATTATCAGCGGTTTTTTATACTAAGTGGTTAACGGTAAAGAAGGGCATTAGAGAAGAGAATGGCGAGTGAAAGTAAGGTAAGTACATAAAAATAAAGCCCTTACTAAGAAGTAAGGGCTTTAAAGAAACAAATCGCAGTGGCTAAATTATTTTAGGCCAGCGAAGTCCGCAAGGATTGCTGCTTTGTCAGTCGCTTCCCAAGGGAACTCTTCACGACCGAAGTGACCGTATGCAGCAGTTTGCTTGTAGATAGGCTGAAGAAGGTTCAGCATCTCTTGAAGGCCGTATGGACGTAGGTCGAAGTTTTGACGAACAGCTTCAATGATGATTTCGTGTGCTACTTTCTCAGTACCGAACGTTTCAACCATGATAGATGTTGGATCAGCAACACCGATAGCGTAAGACAGTTGAATCTCACAACGGTCAGCCATACCAGCAGCAACGATGTTTTTCGCAACGTAACGAGCCGCGTAAGCTGCAGAACGGTCAACTTTTGATGGATCTTTACCAGAGAATGCACCGCCACCGTGACGAGCTGCGCCGCCGTAGGTATCAACGATGATCTTACGACCTGTTAGACCACAGTCACCCATTGGGCCACCGATTACGAAACGGCCTGTTGGGTTGATGAAGAAGTTAGTGTCTTTGTTGATCCACTCAGCAGGAAGTACTGGTTTGATGATCTCTTCCATTACTGCTTCACGTAGATCCGGTGTTGTTACTGAATCGCAGTGTTGAGTCGAAAGAACAACAGCGTCGATACCAACGATTTTACCTTGGTCGTATTGGAACGTAACTTGAGATTTCGCATCAGGGCGAAGGAAGTCAAGTTTACCGCTCTTACGTACTTCAGCTTGCTTCTTAACAAGAAGGTGAGAGTAAGTAATTGGAGCCGGCATTAGGATTGGTGTTTCGTTAGTCGCGTAACCAAACATGATGCCTTGGTCGCCTGCGCCTTGCTCTTTAGGGTCTTCTTTATCAACACCTTGGTTGATGTCTGGAGACTGCTTACCAATTGTGTTTAGAACAGCACAAGAGTCAGCGTCAAAGCCCATATCAGAATGAACGTAACCAATTTCACGTACTGTTTCACGAGTGATTTCTTCGATATCAACCCATGCAGACGTTGTTACTTCACCGCCAACCATAACCATGCCGGTTTTAACGTAAGTCTCACAAGCAACACGTGCTTTTGGATCTTGTTCCAAGATGGCATCAAGAACAGCATCAGAGATTTGGTCTGCAATTTTATCTGGATGGCCTTCTGAAACAGATTCAGAAGTGAATAGGTGCTTAGCCATGAGAGCTCCACTTTTAGTTTTTGGTGTAAATAGTTTATGGCGTCGCAAGCTAGGAAGCGCGCCATTAAATACAGTATATTTTGTAGGTGTTTCTACATCTAGACGGCTATTCTAAATTCCAGCGGTCGAATTACAAGCTCTTTTTTATGATATGTCATAACTAATCGTTTGCGTATCGATTGAGATAAGCCACTGCCAAGTGATGTAAATGTTCGAAAATTGCGAAAAATGACCGTTAAAATGCCAGTAAAACGTTTGCAGTCGCAATAGTCGTTTGAGAGAATACCCGCGCTAATTAAAATGAAAACATTAGCACTATCTCTTTTTTAAATCGCTTATGTATCCAGGAGCAGACATGCCTTCTCGTAAAGATCTAGCCAATGCAATCCGCGCACTTAGCATGGACGGTGTTCAACAAGCAAATTCAGGCCACCCAGGCGCACCTATGGGTATGGCTGACATCGCTGAAGTTCTTTGGCGTGGCCACTTGAACCACAACCCAGCAAACCCAGAGTGGGCTGACCGTGACCGTTTTATCCTGTCTAACGGCCATGGTTCAATGTTGATTTACTCTCTGCTTCACCTTGCAGGCTACGAGCTTTCAATTGAAGATCTGAAAAATTTCCGTCAACTGCACTCTAAGACTCCTGGTCACCCAGAGTACGGTTACGCTCCTGGTATCGAGACAACGACGGGTCCTCTAGGTCAAGGCATCACTAACGCTGTTGGTATGGCAATGGCAGAGAAAGCACTGGCTGCACAGTTCAACAAAGAAGGCCACGACATCGTAGACCACTACACTTATGCATTCATGGGTGATGGCTGTCTGATGGAAGGTATCTCTCACGAAGCATGTTCACTAGCTGGTACGCTAGGTCTTGGTAAGCTAGTTGCTTTCTGGGATGACAACGGTATCTCTATCGATGGTGAAGTGGAAGGTTGGTTCTCTGACGATACTCCTAAGCGTTTTGAAGCATACGGCTGGCACGTAATCCCAGCAGTAGACGGTCACGATCCGGAAGCAATCAATGCAGCTATCGAAGCAGCTAAAGCAGACCCTCGTCCAACGCTTATCTGTACTAAAACTATCATCGGTTTTGGTTCTCCAAACAAAGCTGGTACGCACGACTGCCATGGCGCTCCACTAGGCGCTGATGAAATCACAGCAACTAAAGCAGCATTGGGTTGGGAACACGGTCCTTTCGAAATCCCAGCAGATATCGCAGCTGAGTGGAATGCGAAAGAAGCAGGCGCAGCGAAAGAAGCAGCGTGGAACGCGAAGTTTGACGCATACGCAGCGGCTTACCCAGAGCAAGCAGCAGAATTCAAACGTCGCACTAACGGCGAACTTCCAGCTGAGTGGGAAGAGAAAGCAAACGCAATCATTGCTGATCTTCAAGCTAACCCAGCAAACATCGCTTCACGTAAAGCATCTCAAAACGCACTAGAAGCGTTTGGTCAAATG
>NZ_JBFRJZ010000085.1:0-11875 GCF_041469125.1 Vibrio sp. 10N.286.51.E5
TGTCGGTGAACAACAAAGATTGAAACTTTTCTGTTACGCAGAGCTGATTGCTACGTGACGCTATAGCAAAGATTTGACAATAAAGATCAAAACTCAATTTCACTCAATAGGCCAACTTAAAGCAAGAAGTAACAATAAAGTTAGAAACTTTTAGATGCTTTTTGTCGTAGTCTGTCTTTTGTTGTAGCAAACTTTTGTCGGGTGGACGACACTTGTTACCAAGTGCCGTCTCCCTAAGAACCCAGCGTGCAACTTTCACTGCACTAGGCTCAAGCCTCCACGAAGGCATCGTTTGATACCCAGCAACTTATAAAGCAGTCGAAGCAGGTTCGTTCCAAGAGTTACGAGCTAGCCTTTTAGATTTTCTCTTTACCAAGTATTCTTGGTAAAGAGGGTCAAAGGGTGTCGCTGCACTTCGGATTTTCACATGCCTTTCTATTGGCACTTTGGCTATTTGGAAGAGATTGAACTGGCAATCCATATCCATGATCTTCTGCCAACCGTGAAACTGCCATTGGCCTTTTCGGTTGATGAAGTATTTTAGGGCAATCCAAGTTTTAGACTTTGTTGGATGACGCCTTTTAGCCCAGTGCCATAACGTATGGAATAACTTGTGACCTACATATCCGAATACCTGTTTAGCTACGCAGTGCCGATAATAGTTCGACCATCCCCTGAGTTTAGGATTTATCAGTTTGATAAGATCATTCACTGGAAGGGTTACGTGCTTTTTGATGAGTTCACGCAGATTGCTTAAGAACATCAACGTATTGGATTTACTCGGCTTGATGAGCAGTTTCCCTTTGTACTTCCTATGGTTGAACCCAAGAAAATCAAAGCCATCGTTGATATGAGTAATGTGCGTTTTCTCTTCGGATAATGTTAAGCCTCTTTCCGCTAAGAAATCAGCAATCAACGGTTTGATATCGTTCTCGAGCACTTCCTTTGAAGCGCAAGTGACGACGAAATCGTCGGCATATCCAATAAAGTTAGCTCTTGCTCCTTTCTTAAGCGCGGTAGACTTAATGCGCTGTTCGAGACCCGATAACGTCATCAACATCAAGGTGGGGGATATAATTCCGCCTTGAGGAGTGCCTTCGTCGGTGTCGTAAAACAGCCCTTTGTCTACAAAGCCTGACTTTAGCCATTGCTCCAACATCCGTTTATCGATGGCGATGTTATCCATAAGCCATTGATGCCCGATTTTGTCGAAGCAAGCTTTAATATCTCCTTCAAGAACCCATTTAGCCGATTTCTTTAAAGCCAAACACTTGAAGCACTGGTCGACAGCGTCAGCCGTGCTACGGTTTGCTCTAAAGCCATAACTATTCGGGTCGGCAGTTGTTTCTGATATGGGTTCTAGCGATAATAGGTGTAGCGCTTGTTGTGCTCTGTCTATCATGCATGGGATGCCCAGAGGTCGAAGCTTGCCATTCTTTTTGGGGATATAGATACGCCTGAGTGGTTTCGCTTGATAAGCTTTCCGACTCAGTTGATTTACTGCTTTCATACGACGCGTGTCTGTGTTCCAGACAACGCCGTCTATTCCAGGCGTTTTACTGCCTTTATTTTGAGAAACTCGCTTAACAGCAAGAAGTTTTGCTGAGCGAGAGTGAGTCAGTATCCACTGCAATGCTTTTGCTTTGCCGTGTTTACCGTCTCTAGTTGCCTTTGCGATACGCATTTGAAGCTTTAAGACGTTCGCCTCTACGGCCTTCCAGTTAATGGATTGCCACAGTGCACTGTCAGAAGATGCACTAATCTCATTCGAAATCGTCATTTGCTTTTCTTCCTTAATAAAGTTCTTCAAACTCTCTCGCAACGAGAGACCAGTTGGAAGTGGGCTCACTTTCGTGATCAGGCACAAACCTGTATCTGCGTCATTACAATGCAGCCTTTGCTTTTTCCAACCTCCTCTACCCGCATCACTATCGGCCACAGAGGCTTTCCCGTAGGGAGTGATACAGGCTTACCGTGTTCCGTATGTCACGCAATGTCAGTTTAGATGCCCGCTATGGTGCGGAGAGTTCAATGATCACGAAAGAGCATGGGGCAATCTCTTTCCGACTCTCGTGCCTTTTGGCTACAGCGTATTAACCACTTCCGCTGTTTCACAACATAACGCACCTGTCGGGTGGACGACACTTGTTGCCAAGTGCCGTCTCCCTAAGAACCGTACGTGCAACTTTCACTGCATACGGCTCAAGCCTCCACAAAGGCGCTCAATTGGCACCCAGCAACTTATAAAGCAGTGAGAGTAGGTTCATGCCAAGAGTTTCGGTATTGCCTCTTTGACTTTCTCTTTGCCAAGTATTCTTGGAATTGAGGATCAAAAGGTGTTGCATCACTCTTGATTTTCACATGTCTCTCGATCGGCATCTTGGCTATTTGAAACAGATTGAACTGACAATCCATATTCATGATCTTCTGCCAACCGTGAAATTGCCACTGACCTTTTCGGTTGATGAAGTACTTTTGGGTGACCCACCTTTTAGATTTAGTTGGGTGACGCCTAACAGCCCAGAGCCATAATGCTTGGAATAGTTGGTGTCCGACATATCCGAATACTCGTTTGGCAACACAATGGCGATAGTAATTCGCCCATCCCCGTATTTTAGGGTTTATCATTTTGATAAGGTTATTTACTGGGATTGTTGCGTGAGTTTTGATGAGATTACGTAAGTTACTTAAGAATGACAGTACGTTGGTTTTACTCGGCTTTATGAGTAGCTTCCCTCCGTATTTCCTGTGGTTAAACCCTAGAAAATCAAATCCGTCATCAATATGAATGATACGTGTTTTCTCTTCGGAGAGTGTTAGACCCCTTTCTATTAGGAAATCAGCAATCAATGGCTTGATATCGTTCTCTAATACATCCTTTGATGTACAAGTAACAACGAAGTCATCGGCGTATCCAATAAAGTTAGCTCTTGCTTTCTTTTTAAGAGCCATGGACTTTATTTGTTGTTCAAGCCCTGCGAGAGTCAATAACATCAAGGTTGGAGATATTATTCCACCTTGCGGCGTACCCTCGTCAGTACGATAAAACAACCCCTTGTCTATAAAACCAGACTTCAGCCATTGTTCCAACATGCGCTTGTCTACAGCGATGTTATCAAGAAGCCATTGATGTCCGATTTTGTCAAAACAAGATTTAATATCTCCTTCAAGAACCCATTTAGCCGATTTCTTTTGAGCCAAACATATAAAGCACTGTGCTATTGCATCCGCAGTGCTGCGGTTTGGTCTAAAGCCGTAGCTATTGAGGTCTGAAGTTGTTTCAGAGATAGGCTCCAATGCAAGAAGATGGAGCGCTTGTTGTGCTCTATCAATCATACAAGGAATGCCAAGTGGTCGAAGTTTACCGTTCTTTTTCGGGATGTAGATCCGCCTGAGTGGTTTAGCTTGGTAGGCTTTCCGACTCAATTGATTCACTGCTTTCATGCGACGTGCATCTGTATTCCAGATCACGCCATCTATTCCAGGCGTTTTACTACCTTTGTTTTGAGATACTCGCTTAATAGCAAAAAGTTTTGCTGAGCGAGAATGAGTTAGTATCCACTGTAAGGCTTTTGCTTTACCATGTTTTCCTTCTCTAGTTGCCTTTGCGATACGCATTTGAAGCTTTAAGACACGTGCCTCCACAGCCTTCCAGTTAATGGCTTGCCATTGTGCACTGTCAGAAGATGCACTAATTTCGTTCGAAATCATCATTTGCTTTTCTTCCTTAATAAAGTTCTTCAAACTCTCTCGCAACGAGAGACCCGTCGGAAGTAGGCTCACTTTCGTGATCAGGCATAAGCCTGTATCTGCATCATTACAATGCAGCGTTCGCTTTTTCCAACGTCCTCTACCTGCATCACTATCGGCCACATAGGCTTTCCCAGAGGGAGCGATACAGGCTTACCATGTTCCGTATGTCTCGCAGTGTCAGGTTAGATGCCCACTATAATGCGGAGAGCATTTCGATCACGAAAGAATACGCGCAAACTTCTTTCCTACTCTCGGTGCTTGTTTAGCTACAGCGTTTAAACCACTTCCGCTGCTTGTGAAATTACGCATCTGACGTGGATTCACTTCTGTTCATCATACTGACTCCCTAGCACTTACCCGATTTATGTGGTTATCAGGAGGAGCTTCCTCTCACGATTCAGTTCCCGCCTATTTCGATAGACTTTGTTACATTGTCAGGCTCGCTTCTTTATTCAGAGCCATAGGGTCATTTGGTGATACAAATGGTTCGCTCTTTTCGTGGCGAACAACGATTCATACGACTTCATGTCGCACTACGCGGATTCACTTATGTTCATCATGCTGACTACCTAGCACTCACCCGATGTTGTGGTTATCAGGAGGATCGTCCTCTCACGATTTCAATCCCGATTGGAAAATACCAACCTTCGTTACATTGTCAAAGCCGCTACTTTATTCAGGCTCCTAGGTTCATCTGGTGATACAGATGGTTCACTCGTTTAGCGGTGAACAGCGCTTCATACGACTTCACGTCGCACGCCCCAAAGTTGCTTAGAACTTTTACTCATTCGCATCCTGTTCATGAGCTTTTGCCCTACTAAAAGTTATCCATTTTTCTAATGCTGTTCGTTGTGAATCCCCGTGTTGTATCACGGGGGTAGATTCGACCTAACTCTAAGCTTTTCTGGACTATTTAAAAACAGACGATGACGTCGCACATGCATCATATATGCTTGCTAACGCAAAAAGAATGGCGCATTGTATCCAGGTCTATTCTCACAATAAAATACAAAACTATCAACAAGATAGCTCGGAGATAAAATGGCTTTTAACTTAACTCGTATGACCGTGTATGCCTTAGTTAGCTCACTCGAACACGATCTACGTAAAATCATTTCTAACCACATAAATAGCGTAGGAAAGATTAACCCAGAACTTAGAGAGCGCTCAATTGAGCGACTATGTAAAGATATCGGTATTCAGAAGAATGAATTTGATGGTTCGGTAGACGACCTAGTCGAATTTTTCGACTTGGGAGATACCTTTCAAACAATTAACGCAAACAAATCGGATATTCCACAGCATATTGTTAGCCTAATTAAGAAGAAAAGTACGCGCTTTGAGCACCTGATACCTATCCGAAATAGAGTTATGCACATTAGGCCTCTTAACTTTCAAGACTTACCATATGTCTCGGTTCTATGTGAAGAGCTAGTCAAAGAAGATGAAACTCTTTGGGAGAATACGAAAACTACACTTACACGTTTACAAGAAGAACCTAGTTTTGTTCTTGCATTAGATATGCCTCTTATTGAGCAAGGCTCTCTCAAGAAGCATAACTTACCACTACCAGACTTTGATGAGACAGGTCTAATAGGCCGAGATGAAGAAGTCGACAAAGTTAAGAAACTTTGTCTTGGCAGCTTTCCTGTTATTTCAATCGTTGGTGAAGGTGGCGTCGGTAAATCTGCACTAGCACTGAAAGTTGCGTACGACCTTTTAGAAGATGAGAATTCACCATTTGATGCTGTTATTTGGGTTTCTTCAAAAACTTCCCAAATTACCGTTAGCGAAATAATAGAGTTTAAAGATGCAATTAGTGACTCTCTAGGTATTCTCCGAGAGATTGGTAATGAGCTCGTCGGTGATGGCCTATCTCAACAAGAAACATTTGATGAAATCATAGATTATCTAGCGACATTTAAAATCGCCTTGTTTATCGATAACTTGGAAACGATTCTAGATGACAACATTCGCAATTTCATTGGCTCCTTGCCTCAAGGAAGCAAAATTATCATTACGTCTCGTATCGGCTTAGGCGCATTTGAATTCCCTGTAAAACTACAAGGTATAGCAGAGACTTACGCATCACAGCTTCTGCGAACTTTAGCTAAATTAAGAAGCGTTGATAGCCTTTCAGCACTTCCTCAGGCTACGCTAATTAAGTACGTAAATAGAATGCATCGTAATCCAAGCTATATAAAATGGTTCGTCAGTTCTATTCAAACAGGTTTGTCTCCAGAATCTGTTTTGCAAAACTCAGACTTGTTCTTAGAATTCTGTATGTCGAACGTTTACAAATACCTAAGTGATGACGCTATTAAGTTAACAGATTCAATGCAATGTGCTCCAGGATTGAAAGATATTCCTGAGCTGGCATATCTTACTGATTTTGTATCGTTAGATGTACAAAGAGCGATTCAAGAGTTGATGGCAACTAATATGTTAACTCAGTCATCAATAGCTAAAGGTTCTAGCGTAAAAACCACATATCAAATGTCCGAGTTAGCAAGAGAATATTTGGGTAAATATCACAAACCCTCAAGTAGCTTCCAACGTCAAATTAAGCATAAGCGAAATAAGCTGAATTCGATCTTCGAACATCAAATGAAATGTAAGACCGCAAACAACTACAACCCAAATAACATCAAGTTCCGTGATAAAGCAGATCGAGTTATTGCGAAAATGCTCACTGATGCTCAAAGTTACGCGAAACAACAAAAATACGACAAAGCATTCGAACTGCTTGAAGAGTCGAAGAGAATGTCCCCTGACTATTTCGAAGCTGCACGCGTTTCAGCTCAATTCCATGAAAAGCAAGGTAATTTAACCGATGCAAGAAAGCAATTTGAGCTATCAATACTTCTCGCTCCCGAAGTGCCTCAACTACACTACTGGTTTGGTAAGTTTTTATTACAGTCAGAGGATAACCTTGATGACGCGCTCCCCCACCTAATCAAGGCAAATAAGCTAGACTCAGAGAGCATTGATATTGCCTTGATACTTGCTAGAGCTCACATGTTTAAAGGCGAGTATTCAACTACTGACCAAATATTGATAGGCATCGAAGATAGAATTTTGGATAAGTCTAGCCACAATAACAAAATGTTCTTAGATACACAGATTCAAGTACATTATCGTAAAGCTGATTTAAGTGCATCAGAGGGTAACTTTGATGATTCCTTAACCTCACTGGAATCTATGATGGAGCTTTTTGAGCTACTTCCTGATCAGTTTAAAGATAAGTACATGCGACAAAAACTAAAGAAAGCTCGTTATACATTCTCTAAAGTACAGCGCTGCTGCTCGGCTCATAATAGGTCTAAAATGGAAGCATTCGGCCATTGGTTGGAACGAGAGTCGACCTATTAAGCTTCTCTATTAACATTGTATACAGCTCACCTATTGATTTAGTGGTGAGCTGTTTTCTTTTAGTACTTCCTGCTTTCAGTTCTACTCAATATATTCGCAATACTACGAGTATACCTAATAACCTTTGAAGTAGTTTTCAACTCAACTTCAGACTTCACCTCAAGCAATGCCATTGCTAACAGTACTTGCTGTGCCGTAACCAGCAGCCCGGTTGGCAACTCGAGTTTGTTGTAGTGGAATTTAAAGTGCTTCCAATCCGATGTCGAACCTAATTCCCTTCCCTTGGACATTCTCATGAGCCTTTTACACTCCGGCGGTATTGGTTTTCCCTCGCCCAACCCGTGACGGTTATCACAGTTTTAAAACACAGTTCAGCAACTTCGTCATTTGGCACTCTAACTCTCGAAAAATGTAATTCTTACTCATTTCGCGATACTTCAATGATAAAACCTCTAAATCCAAGAGGTTGCAGTGAATTGAGGATATATGCACCATTAAACATAATCAGACAAAGTGCGCACTGTACGAAGGCGTACTAATTGGCAAATTTGCCTTATAAAAAGTTATTCATTAATCGCTAATGTTAGAATTCCTGAAACACATTTATGTCCAAAATCGTCACAACCTGAATTTTAACGCACAGTATTTTCTAGCTCGAAAATGCCCCAAAATTGGTTTCGCTAAAAAGTCCACAATCACAGTCGATTATTTTTTGACCTAACAGAGCCAATCTGAAACCCAAACTCATAAAGAACTAAAAATGGGTATCAGAGTGCAGTTCTTAGTTCAAAGAAACTCAATGAATTTTGCTCTACAAACCACTCTTAAAGCGTCACAAACTTACAAGGCGTTATGGAAGCATATCGCCTTGATCAAGTGTCCCAAATTTTCGCTAAGAGCGTTTGAGGGGCTCCGAGGCGTATTTTTGGTAGCTAACTCGCCTGTTTTACATAATAGGAATAATGAACACCTCTTATGGTCGGTAATTGTTTGCATATTTCGGAGCATTCCGATCAGTCATTTCGGGATTATCCGATCACCCATTTCGGTTTAAACCGATCACTGATTCCGCGATTATCCGATCACTTTTAGCCTAACTCCGAAATCGGTGATCGGAATAGCGAAAACCGCGATCGGAATGCCCGAAATCCTTCCTTTTTCTCTTTTAAATCAATAGCTCGCTATTCTTTACTTCTTAAACAAGAACGTAAGGAAGCGACAATGGCCAAAAAGAGAACTCCAATGAACAAAATCAAAGAGGTATTACGCCTTAAGTACGACTGCGGTCTCTCCAATCGTGGTATCGCTTCTTGCCTGAAACTCGGCCCGTCCACCATATCGGAACTCCTTACTCGCTTTAAACAAAGCCAACTTGGCTGGCCTCTACCCGAAAGTTGCAGCGATGCTGATCTCACGCAAGCGCTGTATCACGGCAAGAAAGCCAGTCGCGATAAAGTCATGCCAGACTTCACTCAATACGCAGTCGAACTCAGACGTAAAGGTATGACAAAGATGTTGTTGTGGCAGGAATACCATGAGCAATATCAAGAACAAGCTTACGCTTACACTCAGTTCTGCGAGCACTTCACTCGTTGGTTCAAAACCCAAAAGCGCAGCATGCGCCAGCTCCATGTGGCAGGTGACAAGCTGTTTATCGATTACTGTGGGCCTCGGCTTCAAGTGGTCAACCCTGATACAGGTGAAGTGCGCGAAGCAGAAGTGTTCGTGGCGACCTTAGGTGCGTCCAATTACACCTATGTTGAAGCCTTTCCGAGTCAAGGTAAGTCTTACTGGTTAGAGGCGCATGCCAATGCGTTCGAGCACTTCGGTGGTGTACCACAGCTCTTGGTTCCCGATAATCTACGTAGCGCGGTCACCAAAGCCAATCGTTATGAGCCGAGACTTAACGACAGTTATCAAAAACTGGCGAATCACTATCAAACCGCAGTGATGCCAGCTCGCCCTTACAAACCGAAAGACAAAGCCAAGGCAGAGAATGCCGTGCTCCTAGTGGAACGCTGGATCATGATGCGACTACGACATCAAACCTTCCATACCTTCAAAGAGCTGAACCTTGCCATCCGTGAGCTTATGAATGACTTAAACGAACGTGAGATGAAACAGTATGGTGCGAGCCGCAAAGCGCTGTTCGACAAACTCGATAAGCCAGCGTTAAAGCCGCTACCTAAGCAGCGATACCTCTATACCGAAACCAAGCGAGCCAAGGTTGGGCCTGATTATCACATCGAATATCGCCGCCACTACTACTCGGTGCCACATCAACTTGTTGGTCACCATGTCGAACTGGAAGCCTCCAACCGTCTGGTGCAGATCTACCATCAAGGTAACTTGGTAGCCCAGCATCCACGCAGCCAAAGAGAGCGCGGAAACAGCACCCAACCAGAGCACATGCCGAGTAATCATCAACATCAGAAGTGGTCGCCTGGACGCCTGCTCAACTGGGGAGCCAATATCGGCCCAGCCACACGAGAAGTCGTCAATAAGATGCTCTACTCCAAGCCTCATCCAGAGCAGTCGTATCGCTCCTGTCTTGGGCTGCTCAATCTGAGTAAAGCGCATGGCGAGTCGCGCTTAGAGCAAGCCTGTAAAGATGCGCTGATGCTGACAAAACCGAACTACACCTTCATCAACAATCTGCTGAAGAACAATAGTGAAGGACAACTGAGCAAAGACAACACGAGCACGCCGAACCTTGTTCATAGCAATGTCCGTGGCCCGAACTGTTATCACTAGGAGAAATACAAATGAACGCACTGAACGACCAACTCAAAACCCTCCGCTTGAGCCATGCAGTGAAAGCGTTAGAGCAGCAACAAGAACAACTGAGCACCTACGCAGAGCTGGACTTCGAGGAAAGGCTAAGCCTACTTCTGGAAAGTGAAATCTTGAATCGCAATCAGACAAAAATCCAACGCTTAAAACGACAAGCCAAACTGAGAGTGGATGCTCACTGGCAACCAGTGCCTGCGACCAACAACACACGGTCAGATACTACCGATTAACTCGCCTGCTTGATGACCTGACCGCAGGTCGTCTGGATGGTAGCTATCAAAAGCAACTTCAATCGTTGGCTAAGAAAGCTCTACTAATCCTCGACGACTGGGGGATGGAAAAGCTAACCCAAGAGCATGCAGGTCACTTATTAGAAGTGCTTGAAGATCGTTACCAAAACAGCAGCACGATCGTCATCAGTCAGTTACCTGTAAAGGAGTGGTACAACATGATCGGTAACGCCACTGTCGCAGACGCTCTAATGGATCGGCTGGTACACAATAGTCATCGAATAGAACTAGGAGGTGAGTCGATGAGAAAACTGGCGCAATCCGATCACTTAGAGTAAAAATAGGAAGAGAGAAAAACGGCAGGATCAAGTGATCGGAATAAACCGAAACGAGCGATCGCAATCACCGAAATACGCAAATTGTTGCAATGATTTTAAAATTTCACCTTGATTGTGTGATCATCTCTTCTTTTATTGAACCTTAAATGGTCGAGTACATAAAAACACCCTACTCTGTTTTTTTTATGAAATACTAAATAATTGAGAGGGATTTATTATGATGATGGATATATGCGAGCTGCTTGGGATTTGTTTGTCCGTTTTATAGCGTTGCTTATTTAACGTAACGACACTTAGTGCGAACCCAGATTTAGATACAAAATCGGCTCCCAATAGGGAGCCGTTCTTCGTTGTAGGTGCGCGATTGAACATAATAGGAATAATAACCACCAGATTTTTAGCTAAAAACTCGAACTTTAAATCTCTGTTATGATATCGATTTAGTGCTTTTCGTTAAGCCATTTTTTGATTAAAAGGGAGTTGTATCTATGAAGTTTAAAGTAATTAGTACATTGAGTAATGAGAATGATATTGAGTTAGATGTGGTTCCTAGGATTGGTGAGTCTGTCGAGGGATGTGAGGTATTAGGTGTAAACTACCTTACTGATTCTGATTATGTAGCTGAACTTAAACTCAAAACAATTCCTGATACGGTTCCATATACACCCATAGGTCAACCAGTAAGTAGTAGAACGAAAAAAATAGGTAATTAAATGGCTAGTAAAAAACCAACAATGATATTGCTATCTAAAACAGATTTAACTCAAAAAGAAGTTGAGCAATTATCAGATTCTGATGCATGGGCACTGATTTACTCGCTTAGAGCTAAAAAAGTTAAGGACGAGCGTCTACAAGTTTGTTTTACAGGTTTTGGAGTTTCTGAAAAGGAAAGCTTAATCGAACTGGCATCACAGCATAATTTTAATGTCGTAAAGTCTGTGACGAAAAAACTGGACTTTTTAGTCGGCGGGATTAGCGCAGGTCCCCAAAAAATTGAAAAAGCTGAGTTGCAAGGGGTTCAGTTTTTAACAGCAGATCAATTTTCCACTTTAGTTACGACTGGTGAAATTGAGCATCTTTAATGTGACCCAATAGGTCTCAAGGCTGCAATTTAACGTAACGTAACTTAGTGCACCTAAACCAATACTTTTGCTAGTGCGATGCTACTCATCGTAAGCGTGCCATGAACACCGCATTCTAATCCTTCAGCACGAAGAATAAGATCATCTCTCCAACCCAAAGGAGAGTTGAAATGGCAAAACGACGCACCAACCTAGAATGGCAATCACTGTTTGAACGATATGAAAGTAGCAGTGTTACCCAACGCGCTTTTTGTGAAGAGCATGGACTGAGTTTATCCACGTTCTTCGCCAAACGGCGTCAACTCCA
>NZ_JBFRJZ010000086.1:0-224 GCF_041469125.1 Vibrio sp. 10N.286.51.E5
CAAAATAATCTGGAAAACTGTATTTAAAAGTCTCTTCAAACTCATTCAAGCGTTTGGTATTTCTTTGAGTCCACAAAACCCCTTGGGTGTTGTATGGTTAAGCCTCACGGGCAATTAGTACAGGTTAGCTCAATGCCTCGCAGCACTTACACACCCTGCCTATCAACGTCGTAGTCTACGACAACCCTTTAGGACACTTATAGTGCCAGGGAAAACTCATCTCA
>NZ_JBFRJZ010000087.1:0-12554 GCF_041469125.1 Vibrio sp. 10N.286.51.E5
GGGGGGGGGGGGGGGGGGGGCAAATGAAATCTTCAACGATGAAAGCCAAGATGAGAGAGCTTGGATAGACAGGTTCGTAGAGTGATACAACAATGAGCATAAACATCGAAGACTAAACTACGTGACGCCTTCGGAAAGACATGCGGGTAAGGGTAGTGAGAGCTTACAAAAAAGAACGGCAGTTCTAGAGGTACGCCGAGAGCAAAACCCTGAACGTTAGTCAGAAGAAATCAAGAACTGCGAACCAGTTGGTGACGTTCATTTGAATCCAGAAAAAGAGGTTGCTTAATTAATAATCAACCAGTGACTAGTAGCTTGAAAAACGTCGAAAGCCCGACTCGGCAGAGTTTACCTTCAGTCTCGCAATACAAAGCAGCCAGAAATTTTGATGCCTAGCTGCTTCCGGTACTGGAGGCGTATCCAACAGGAATGGTCAGAAATAACAGCTAAGCATGACTGGACGCGCGAATATCTGTCCACAAACGTCCAGAGCTCATTGCAAAGTTGGCCCAACGAAGCCCACTATGCTTTTTAATAATCGGCTTCCACTATGAAGTTGTAAGTACCAGTATAAGTCTTTCCAGGAGTCGCTAGGTGAAGGTCTGCCACAGAAAATTCTATCGAACCCACCTGTTGACGAACATGGGCAAGAGACGGATTAAATGTGGCTGCATCATAATGTGTCCAGACATCTGCTCCTAGCTCAATCAACGAGTTTATATGGTCGAAACGAATGCGAACTCTCTGCGCAAAACCGTTTGCGTCCAACAAACATTGTCCATTACTATTTTTTCCCAAATTACCGCCACAGCTGTATTTTATGTTGAATGATTCGTTAGTCTGGATTTTTATGGGTAATCCGGCCCCCCAATATGGATGATCCCCTTGTTCAAAATTAAGCGATCCCGCTCGGTATGGTATATTGACTTTGAAAACGTGTCCGATGTCCAGTACAATATGACCAGATAACGTCTCCCAACTGTCACGAGGCTTAAGGTGATATGTACTAGAGTTCAAATTAACATTACCATAATACCTACCAGGCGTTAGAGGGCCGGAATAACTAGGGCTGACTCTCATTGCTAATAAAACTTCCCAGTACCCATGACCATGGTCAGGCGCATAACCGCCATGAGTGACGCCGGTACCAACATTGTAATAAAGCATTTCAGACTCATGATCACCATAGCCTTGACGTGCGTAACAGTAATTACCGTTTGCACTACCACCGCCCCAGAACCTCGGTCCCCTTCGCACATAATGGCCAATAACACTAATTTCAACAGGCAGTTGGTTACCATAGTTATCTGTTAAGACTTGCTCTGTTACCCCGTTCCCGTATTTAACTGAGTAACTATGAGCTGCATTACTGATATCTATAACACTTATTCTAGTATACCCCCCAAGAATAGAGTTCTGTGAACAACTTGGGTTATGTATTGAGCTAGCTACCTTGGTAAAATAAGTAGCTCCACTTGAAGGGTCGAGTTTATAATGTACCTGTCCAAAACTGGCTGCATCAAGCCAAGCACTATATAAGAACAATATTGAAAATTTAAAAACCTGTTTCACAACTTAATTCTCCCAGATATACATATTCATCACGATTATAATTACTGAACTCTTTAGTGCATAATAATCTATCATCAGAGAAAATCTCTATTATAGGAAACTGCTCGGAAACGGCCAGCTGAAAATATCCGTCGCTGATGTCTCTATTAATAACTACTGAAGATTCATGGTTGACGATTTTTATACTATTAGATGCATCTATATTCTCTATAAAGCCTGCCACGTGAAAATAGTTTCTTGGTTCTAATTCTATAAATTTAACGCCTCCTTTATAAAAAACACCATGATGCAGTCTATCTTCATCATCGATAGTAGCACTGTTCGAATGTACATAGAGTGTAGCTGAATCATATTCAGCCACTGGGATAAAACTCAATTTTCCATCTAATACCACTTGTTCTCTTCCTGATATCAGGTCAATTTCTGACGTAGAGCGTGGGTCAAACGTACTATTTTCTACTAAAAAACCCGAAGAACTTGATGCAGTGTCGAAAAAACCAACATTGTTATCGGATGAGACGACAGAACCACCGTAAAGAAAAGAGCCTGTGAAATCAGTGTCAGTACTGTTTCTATTCATTGATAATGAAATATTGCCTGATCCTTTATCATTCCTGATTTGCGAACCGAAAAGAGCATTGATGCTATTGTCCCGCGAATGACTGATGTCTGCAGATACGCTTTCTATCAATTCAGAGTCGATATCAGAATTCGCATAGGCACTGACCACATAATCACCACCCTGACTAAATAAGCTCACCCCGCCTGAGGAACTATCTGAAAAAGACAGAGGCATTGATAAATTTAGGCCGAAGAAGAATTCATTTGATACGAAATCACGATCTCTTACCCCCACATGATAGCTAACATATAGTGGGTCACCTCTAAATTGAGCAAATTTATTAAAGTAAGCAGTAATCTCTGATTGCTTAGAATCTATAATATAATTTGCATGACTATTCTCTAAAGCTGAATACATATAATTGATATGAAAAGAATCGAAAAAATAATTTTCGTAACGTCCGCTAAGGTTAACATAAAACCTTTCGCTAAGTTCTGATTCGATGCTTTTGTACAGATATTCCGTATTAAAGAGAAAGTGTTTGCCAAGTTTAGTATCTAATCTTCCAAGAAAGTTGTAATTACTCTCATCAAGTGCAGAAAGCTCAAAGCTTAAAAAAGATTGACTAGAAAAAAAATAATCACTTTTCATTAGAAGTAAATTGTCAAAATCGGACAACATACCACCAATTTCGACATCAAGATTTTGATTTGAAAATATAGTTTTTTCATACAAAGCAAATAGTACATTCGTATCCCCAGAATTTAGCTCATCATAAACACCAAAAGACAAGAAATCGACGTTATTAGTATTTCTATTAGTGACTGTCCTGACTATTGGGGCTAGGGTTGTTCCTATATTCAGTTTTCTATGTATTGTTATGTCATAGGTGCCGATAGGAAGAGCACTAGCATCAATGAAACTATGACCTTCTGAATGAGGAGCGCTATATAGTAAAGAGGATCCTCGATATACTTCTACTACCCCCCTGCTTGGCATATAAATATCTATATTGAGGAATTGACCGCTTTTACCTAACCTTCTTTCTGAGGCATCTTCGATCGAAAATTGCTTTATATCTCTCATGTCAATAATTGCGTTTGAGAAGCCACTTCCTAGTCTTGTTTGATCGTCTAACAATGAAAACATATAACGATTTGAACCATAATCTTTACCTAGTGCAGTTTGATTATTAACAAATTCAACATTGCTATTACCATCAACATAGGAACCTCCTTCAAATTCAAAAAAACTGTTTTTATAACCTATGGTAGTATCTAAGAGTGCAGAACCACTAAAATAAGACAAATTATTAGAACCGGTTATTCTATAGTTTGTCACCGTTCCTAGTGCGTTAACATCACTCTCCTTCAAATAATCAAGTTTATTTTGACTATTTATTCTTCTGTTTTCGAGCAAAACTTCAATATATTTAACTCGGCTGTCTTTTACTGGCTCGCTGAATGTTACTTTTGTCTCAGAGTTAGATGTTTCTTCTCCACATACATTTAGCATAAACTGCTGAGCAATGATATCAGCACAGGTATATTCTTTATTGGTTTTTATTTCAACCACATCACTCATTGATGAAGTGTAAATAAAAAACTTCGTAGTGCTACCTTTGTATAGCGTGTATCCTTCTGCTATAGTTTTTCCGTATAATCTAAATTGAAGCTCATCTCTAAATTCTACATCTTCGAAACCAGAAGGAGTGTCACTGACTATTAAAAGTTTCGGATTATCGATACTATCTAGTGCAAATGAAATAGAAGGAAATAATACAATTATAAAAAATAATTCTTTTTTAATTTTTCGATAAAAAATCTTGTTCATGGACATATTTACTTATACCTATGCCATTGTTTAAGTCACAATTAAAAACCACACTAGTCATGTCTATACCAACATCACCCACATCAAAAGTACGCTCTCGGTTTGGTATCATTCGAATATCATTGAATATTTTGCAATCAAGATCTTCCTCTTCCGAGCAAAGAGTACAATTCGTTAAGGTACCAACTCCATTGCCGTTATTTTTTAGCGTAAGAATACCATTATCCACTGTAGAAATAATATCCGGTTGTGAGTCTTCATTTGAAATAGCTACAAATCCACTAGTCGCAATAGAAATAAATATACCGGAATTAACTTTGTCCTTGGAATTAGGACTTTCCAGTTTTTTGTTAGTAACTGGTACAAATCTAACTTTAAAATACCTGTCTTTTACTACACTTTCAGCAGTTTTGACGACTCTAAACTGTACAGAACTTTTTGGAGGTACTAACCCTTTCTCAGGAATGACAATTATTGAGTCTTTTTTTCCTTCGCCTTCAACTAGCTCTAACTGTTCATTTCCATTTTCATCGAAGGTGACTTCTACAACGTGCGTTTCCACGTAGGCAATATCGTCAACTGGGTTGGATAGCTTTATTAAATCACTTCTTTTATTGCCCTTTAATATTAGTAATTCTTGGTCAGCTTCAACTCTATTACTGGCTGCCGAAGCAGCCAGAGATATAAGAGATGCCAACACAACTAAAAATAAAATTCGTAGTTTGAACATCAATGTCTGTCTCGTTGGTTGACTTTGTTGCGTAATAGTGAATTCACGAAGAATTGGCACCTAAATTTAGAATAAAACTCTTAGTTCACTTCAGTTATCTACCAAGCGATAAGGCTTTAGTGGACTTATCACTGCTTGAGGAATAATAGGTGAAGTGGATTATTCTTTTACGCAACAAAGTCTCGTGATTTATAGGGAATCTTCGAAAACCAGTTGTACTGAGCCTGAATATGCACCCGATGACAACGCCGCACCAATAGGTTGATATTGACCAATATTAATATCGAGAGGATAAGCAACAAAAGTTCCCGCAGAAGGAGGAGTACTGTCAATCTGCGACGAGTTGTGTGTAATTGCGTTATTATCAATTGTCACGTCTAGGGGCAATGTGTCTACACCATTTGTAATACTTGGTTGGGCAAGTAGCTGTGCTCGTAGTCCTGTACTAAATGTCGATTCGATATTCATGTTAAACGAACTAAAAGAATCATTTACTTCATCATAAACAAGATTAGCGATAACACCACTAAAGTCGTTTCGACCAACAGGACGCACTTTGAAATCTTGCGCCGCAATAGTCGTAGTTACGTTGATAGTGGCATTTACTTGGTCACCTGGTGCTGCGCTGGCTGCTAGTGGGAAAATGCACCCAAGAAACAGACAAGCAGATGTATTGATACGTGATTTCAAATTCATTTTTTTTCCTCTAAATTATCCATTAAAAATATAATTACTATACTACTCAATTAATGACACATTTATTATTGATATTTATTGATAGCTGTGGAAATTCGCCACACCAAAATATTAGCCTTTTTCTTGCCTGTAAAAACACCTAAAAGATAAATTTAGCGCAAATGCAGTGGATATATCCATTTATAACCGTAAAAGAGTCCGATTTTGATATCGTTTTTAACAAACTCATTAATAGACTTATTACATAACTCAATAAAACTAAATCAAGAGGGCCTTTGTTGCGTGGTGCGGAAAAAGCCAAAAAAGATAACTAACTGGGCGGATTATATTAAAGCGCTATGCAAATGTAGTTCAGTTACGTTCTGGATAGATGGATCCACATAAATGCATGACAATGCAAAATCCATCATGGTATACGTGGTAAGGGCTTCCAGTACTCAAACACAGCGATTGAAACAGCTTTTATGATCAAGGGCATTCTCTCTGCCGTTGCATGTACTTCAAGGCTTTATCAACTCGATATTCGAGCTATTGGATGTTCCGTTGACTACACCTGTAACAGTAAACGCTCGAAGACAGTTCACGTTTAATATAACGATGAATATAGAGGAGCTATCCGCCGTATATTTATTGGCTCAACTAGCCTCAAAGTCTTGGGTGAGGGTGAGTGGAAAGTACAAAAGCATGGTGCAGAAAAACGCAGAACATGGCGTAAATTACACTTAGCTGTAGAAGTGGATACTCACGAAGCGGTTAGTGCGGAAGTCAGCCTTTTAAATGTAGGCGATAATGAAGTGCTTTGATGCTTAATTCGGTGAGAATACATGATAGTCCCATGTTCATCAGTTGTGAAACAACATACTGAGATTCTGGCATACCTAGCCCTGTAAGCTTATTCAGCGCTTTGATCATAACGCAGGTCTCGCCAACCTGAGCATTGTAATTTCTTAGGCTTAATTTCCCACCTAACAACTGTTTTACCCGATACATTGCTGTCTCTGATAGTGAGCGCTTATGATAACCATACCGCTTTTCCACTTATAGTTGGAGTCGTGGAGCTTCTGACAACCTACGGCAAGATTACGAGGGTGTCCTCGCTCCCTGAACGCAGCTCCTTCTCGTGGCGGGCGGGTAAAGCGGAATCGCTCGTTTGATCCGTATGGCATAGAGAAAATGTCTTTCATCATCAGTGCGGTAGTAATGGCTAAATCGCTGAATCGGCGAGATCTACCACGCTTACCTTGTTTGTTTTCACTGGGCTATCGTTTGCTCATCAATCCAAAAGGTCAGAGAACCACGGTTGATTAAGGCTTTATTGTATTGCTTTCAGTTAGTTGTTTTGTAACGAGGTTTAGACGTGAGGTTACGACGATTGATGGGTATAGTAGATAAAATCGTAGCTTCTTGATTTAGTTCCATCGATTTAAGCAAGAAAGCCTCTATTAGTTTAACTGTAATCACATAAGAGAAAGGAGGCCGATTTTCAGGCCTCCTTGGTTAAAACATGAAATATATTACAAGACTATTTATCTTCAACTATCACTACGTTTTCCCAGTTTTCAAGGATACAGTCGTCATATGACGAGTTCGAAAATAGCCCCTGATATGCTGTTTGATAACTTACAAGGTGACACTTCGGTTCGCCAAACCAACCCTTTTCCCAATATGTTTCAACTTGACCAGAGCCGTTAGTTGGGAAATCATTCATACCAGCACATGTTAGAGTTGACTCGTCTTCTACTTCTGGCATACCAAAATGGTCTCGGAATTGCTTATAATAGCCAATACGGTGTAGTGAGGCGGCGCTCTCTTCATCCCCCCTACATTCAAGACCACCATTAATAATATTAGTTGTGGTGCCAAAGCCACCCTTGATGTTTGCTTTCAAATCATATTCGTTAGGTATCCAGTTTCCAATAACTACGTCAGCCATGGATGGCTTAGGAGATTGGGGTGTCATGAAGAAATAGAGGCTAGAAGCAAGGTTTAACCATGTATCTGCGACTTTCTCGGGGGCGTCAAGCAGTACTCTTTCATCGCCAAACATAGCTTTAGAGAAAGTTCCATAGTTGTAGTAGTAACTTAACTGCTTCGCTCCTCGTCCGAAGTATGACTTAGTATCACCATTGGGGAATTTACCACATTCCCACCAGGCCATTTCTGAACCGCATTCCTGATTATATCCGTTTCTGCTTTCTTCATCGAAGCCGATTTCGCGCAACCAATATAGGCCCTGTTGCCACTCTTCAACACCGCTCCATGAATCATTCGCACCTGTTTCTTGTACATAATGAGCAAAAGACGTCGCCAATAAATTCTTACATATCGCGTCAGAATCCAAATTCTCATATGTCTCACAGAAACCTGGAAACTTCGCAACGGATTTTAAGAAATTGTCATAGCTGTATGCTGCATTTCGCATGGGAAAAATCGCTTCCCACCCATTGTCACCACCAATAATACGCTCTACTCGTTTGACATTTTCTGGGTTGTCTTGTCGACCACTGCTTACTAATACTACCTCACTATTGCTAAGAGTACGCACTGAGTGCTGTGCTTCAAGAAACTTAGGTGTGACAGCGTTAGCTAAATCTAACTCTATTTTACTTCTTGGGATTTCGATTTTGTTCGGGTCTGGCACTATCTCCTGGTCCACTGATAACTCTAATTCAGTACCTTCCGGTGCCCATAGCGCATTTCTTCCCCCTGTGTAGTCAATAACTTTAATTGAACCATCTTGTTGTGCCTCACCTGCCAAAACTCCGGGAATACCCAGCGCATTGATCGCATCCGCAACCAAGTGTGTACTCCATGTAGACACTGGACTAGTTGCAGGTATTTCCAAGTAGTTTATTGAACCATCTGGAGTGGTTAATTTTGCAGTAATATTAGCAGGAACGATGGTTTGAATATGGTCTGTTTTAATTTGCTGAATAGCCTCTAATGAACTAATGATAAGGTGTGAACCTTGAGGGCCAAAAACGGCATTCCGGCCACCACTATAATCAACGGGAACCACACCGTCCTTTTGGTATTCACCAGCTTCAACGCCAGGTATTGATGCCTCATTGATTGCATTTGCGAGAAAATGAGTCGAGTACAGGGAAACGTTTGCTAACTGCCCTGTTCTCACAACATGGGCACCGTTTGGTGTGGTAATTTCCGCAATTAATACTGACGGTAAAGATGAAATAAGGTGATCTAGTTCGATACGTCCGAAAGAACTTACGGCATCGATATCGATAGTAGTACCTTCTGGACCATATATGATGTTTCTGCCACCGGTATATTCAATAACTTCTAGCTTACCATTTTCTTGGTATTCACCAGCCTTGACACCAGGTATTTTAGCTTCATTGATCGCTTCAGCTAAGAAATGACCTGAATACAAAGAAATATTTTGGAGTGGTCGCGATATAACGCTGTATTCCTCACCTGATGGAAGATTAATTGTCGCTGTTAGAACCGAGTTTTCGTCTGAAAGGAACGCTCCTGTCCTTATTGTCGCCACTTCATTTTTTTCGTTAAATGGTGGTTCTTCAACATAATCCCCTATATATTCCCATGGCTGGTTGGTTAAATCAGACTCGTCTCCTGGGAGCAAAGATGGGGAAGTGGAATTTTGATTATTCACATACCATTTCGCTTGGTATATTTTTCCGTCGTATACAACCTTATCCCCTTTAAAATAATCTTGTAAAGGGGAAAACTTAACTATTTCATTTTCATTGAGTAAAATGAAGCTATTACTTTCACCCAACCCACCATTTTGATGCGTAACAGAAGCAGTAGCGATAGCAGTAACTGGAGCAGCAATTGCAACTGTTAAGGCCAACGCAATTTTAGATAATTTCATATATTTCCTATATAGTTTATTGTGTATTTCAGTTAATTTAGAGGCTATTTTCATACTAGAAAAAAGAGCAGAACATTTAGAAAAATACTTTACGCCCGACCTAAAATCACTTATGGACGTTCTCAATTCATTGTCAACAGTCATCAACAAAACAACATTAGATAAAACCTAATCACCAAGAAATTGCTGACAAAAATATTTAATGAATTACTCCCCTGGCAATTAAATTAAATTTATTATCTTACCATCATGTCAATTCCTATTACGGACATTTTTACCACTAACCCCTGTAGAATAACTACCGTTAATATAAAATACTACCTATTTAATTTAGATATATCCAATTTATCATTGCGTATCATTGCAGCCTTGTTGCGTCATTAGGATTGGTTCCTCGCATACACAGCAATGTCGGTCGAGAAAGATAATTAGGGCATAAATAAATGGACAATGGGTAGGCATTGCTAGCCACGGCTTAGATACGGTAGGTATATAAAAAATTGCACTACAAATGAAGGAAAGGGAAATAGGTCTAACCAACTTTATTAAAAAATAGCCTGTTCAAACAGCTAATAGCTCGTGTAGTCATTTGACAGTTAATGCGCGAACAAAACCATTATGGTTCGACGTATAACTGCAGCATCATTTATGAAACGAATACACTTGGGCAGTTGTACGTTCATTGTCATCAGTATTTACTTGCACACGTGGGAGTGCCCATACTCGGTCAGATGGTTGCTTCCTCATTTAGTTTCATCTAATTATGCACGTCAGAGGCCAGCAAATGTTCAAAACGATAAATAGTTTGGAAGTAATTAGATTCATCTATAACAAGGTGGTCAGGTAAGCGCACTTTCACATCTTCATATGTAGTGTACTGGAATTTATAGTTTTGCATTTTAAAACCGGCGATATAGAGTTCGCGTGACAGGATAGAGCTACTCAATACGACTTGAAAGTACCGTATTTGAGCCGTTATTTGCGACATATCGTATCCCCAGTTAGTGATATCGCGCCCTGCGTTTAGCTCAGGGCGCGAGCACACTTTGTTCAATTTATAACCCAAAGAAGACTCGTGCCCGATAATCATCGTTCCAAGCAGCCTTCTTCAACTTCACTTTTTGGCTTGGTGCACCACATTCGCATTGCTTCAGCATGTTCATCACAAAGCGTCTAAACAACGCTATATTTTCTACAGCACCATCTAGCGTGATCCGTGAGTAATCCTCTTTAAAAACAACATCTAATACGTAATGCTGGCTGTTTTCAATACGCCAATGCTGACGAATGTAGTGGCCTAGCATTTTGTGATTCGGCGACATAGAGCTTATGTAATATGAGGTGTCTACACTTCCTTTTCCGTTGATCACTCGATGCCGCTCCACCGCAATGATGCTTCGTACTGTCGGCCATTTCTCCGCAAGCTCTTTAGGTAACTTAGCCTTTAACTGAAATACATATCTTTCTTCACTGCGGCCATGGTGCTTCTCTTTGATTTCGGTAACTATTTTCTCTTTACCTGCTTCAAAGACAGCTTGAAATTGCTCCACAATAGCCACTCTCAATTTGGGCTGGTTGTTCTTCACTTGAACAACAACGTGAGCCTTTTTCTCTGCAATTTTCTCGAGCGTATCGCGCTGACAATGCAGGGCATCAATGGTGATGACACTGCCTTTTACGTTAATAACATCAAGCATTTGGCGTACAACGTTGATCTCGCCATTTTTGCTCTCAGTCGGCTTTTGACTCAAAACGAGGCCACGTTCAGTGTCGTAGGCGGTAACCAATTGTAACGCTGTTTTTTTGTCATTTCGGTATGAGCCACGCAGCACTTTTCCATCGAATGCGATTATCGGCTTGTGTTGACTAGTGCGTTGCTCGTTAATCCACAGGGCTAATGCCTCTAGCAAAGATTCTGCGACAACTGAACGTAAAATACGGGCTATTGTATGCCGACGTGGAATACCATGTTCAAATGTTCTGTATTTTCTCAGCCAATCTAGTTTGTCTTTCCCAAACAATTCAATATCTTGCCATCCTTCACATCCAGATGCGATGGCGCTAATTACAAGGAACATGACATCGATAAGATCATGCTTCTGATTAATGTCTGACCGAGTGTCTTGGACGACTGATAAGTGTTCGATTAAGTTCAAAATGGCTGTGTGATTGTGGATTTAGCACTATTAGATCATATTTGTTAACAAAGTGCGATCCCGCCCTGGCGTTTAGCTAATAGTAATAGGTCTACACACTGCAATAATAGAAGCTCTTCTGAGACCAAATCGACCATTTTTCAGGTTGTTCCTCTATTGAACTCATAACTCGTCGCATTAGCACTTCTCTCACCTTTCTCAAATCATTGAAAGCTTCTTTTTTGCATATAAATAAAATCTCCAAGCGAGGGAGGTAATTATTGTTATAATACCTATTGACGAATATCGTTTTTCTACCAATTAACTTACAGACAGGGAGTACACATTTTTTCAATAACCTAATCTTATTTTCAAACAATGGGAAAGGAAATTCATCGTATGTCACAATAGTTATACCATCGAATTTTCGTAATTCTAGAATAGCATCCCTATTATTTATAGAAACCACATGCACCTGTGGTTTATTTATACCTTTAAACACTTTTAAAACGTAATAAATTTCCTTTTTATTATAGTCTTTATGACCATTTATGATTAGCACCTTATTAAAATAACAACTCGCGACCATAGAAACAATATTAACACTTGAACGAGAACAACAAATAGTTATCGGTTCTCCAGATTCAAAATATCTAATCATTTTATCAAATATATCACTGTATATGTGGCTCATACTAGAACGTTCGAAGTACGTAAAATTATTCTGTTCTATACCTTGAATAAAACTATTTATTGAGAAACGACGATAATTCAACTCTTTGCCTAAAATATATTTTGTTCTTTCTCTAATGCCAATTTTATCATTATCAAAAAATGACAACACACCCCACACTTCGACAACCAATCTGCGAATAATTACATTATTATTAATCGAGAACCTACCTTCAAAAAATGAAACTTTTGAAATATAAAACCTCTTAAATTTTCCTATTATCGCATTCATATTAAAGGCCAACCTATTTAGGGCATCCAATTTATCCAAACGTCTTTTATCATTTGGCAACTAAATAAATCAGAGCATAAATCAGTCATAAGTCTACATTCACCAATTAATGAAGATATAGCGATTTCTCGATAAATAAATCCACAATTCAGGCGTATAAAGCACACTCTCTGGTCCAAGGTCAGACCAGGGCGGGAGCATACTTT
>NZ_JBFRJZ010000088.1:0-610 GCF_041469125.1 Vibrio sp. 10N.286.51.E5
CATAGACAGGATCTTAAGAGCTAACTTGTTTATTTAGATAGAAAAAAGGCTTCATTTATGATCAGATAATCGTCGCCAAACAAACTACCTACATCAATAGTGAAGCCGATGACGATTATCTCCTTACAGAAGCAATTTAAGCAATTCTTTAATGCTGACACCCTCCAAAAAATGGCGAAAAGTACTGGCCTGATGAAACGGTGTCGGGCGATATTACCCGAGCAGCTAGTCATTAGCTTAGTGGCCGCGTTAAGCAAAGGAAACTGCACTTCCATTGCGGATTTACTGCGACAATTCAATGGGATGTGCTTGAGCCCTGAAGGTTCCGTGGCATACAAGCCTTACCATAACCAGTTGAGGAAAAATGAGTTTCCTAATTTCATGCGGCAACTTGTTATGCGAGCAATAGCTCAATTTGCTCGCCAGCAGAATGTCGGTCTACCAAATAAGCTCGACACCTTTGATGATGTACTGCTTCAAGATGGCAGCTCTTTCCACATCCATCGTGACCTGGCGGATGTTTATCCGAGTCGATTTAAACGTAACCCTGCAGCGGTTGAATGTCATATGACAATGTCGTTGAAAAGCTTTTCTCCAGTCGCGATGAACA
>NZ_JBFRJZ010000088.1:1337-2030 GCF_041469125.1 Vibrio sp. 10N.286.51.E5
CGATGAACAACAAATTGCTGTTAGCTGACGCAGGGTATCCTGATTTCCACTTCTTTCGAGAGCTTGAACAGCATGGCGGATTCTATATTGTCCGAGGTGCTAAGTCTCTGAACCCTATGATTATTGAGGCAAGGAACGGCAAGGGGCGACTGCTGCCTAAGCTAGAAGGGAAGAAGCTGAAAGACATTACTCGAGGTACCAACCGTTCGCAGGTCCTTGACCTAAAAGTCCGTCGAGGTAAACAAGAGTTTAGAGTCGTGCGACGATGGTTTGCTGAAGAAAAACGATTCTGCATTTGGATAACTAACTTACCTTCAGACACCTTTACTGCCGATGACATCATGGCGATCTACCGCTGTCGATGGCAGGTGGAACTGCTTTTTAAAGAGTTAAAGTCTCACACCAACTGGCAACGATTTGTCACCGCACAAAAGGCCATCGTTGATGGGCTCATCTGGGCCAGTTTACTTGCGCTGATCATTAGGCGTAGTATTGCGCTTCAGATAATGCCATCGGTCTCATTGTTTAAAGCGGCAAAAAATGTGGATGTCTGGCTGTTACCAATATTTGAATGTATCAGTCACGGCGCATGGTCAGAAATCAGCAATAAAATCGAATGGGCTACCAGTTATATATCAAGGAACGCTCAAAAGTCCGCGCAGAGGAAGTCTAAAGAAAACATTACGTTAGACG
>NZ_JBFRJZ010000089.1:0-202 GCF_041469125.1 Vibrio sp. 10N.286.51.E5
CCTTTAAAGATAGCGAACTCATCCATGACGAGTTGCCTTAGCCCCTCCCATTTCACTGACGGTACCACTTGGCGAAGTCGGCGTTTATCTATCTCTTTAATGGTGTGCCAATGTACGCTCGTTAACTGGGAGATATGCTTAATGGGAAGAAGAGGCAGCAGTTGTTCTATATAACTTTTTAGGCGCTTCGTTATACGAGCAT
>NZ_JBFRJZ010000090.1:0-205 GCF_041469125.1 Vibrio sp. 10N.286.51.E5
TCCCATTTCACTGACGGTACCACTTGGCGAAGTCGGCGTTTATCTATCTCTTTAATGGTGTGCCAATGTACGCTTGTTAACTGGGAGATATGCTTAATGGGAAGAAGAGGCAGCAGTTGTTCTATATAACTTTTTAAGCGCTTCGTTATACGAGCATAAGGCTCTAACCAAGATAGAGACTCTGTTTTTATGCCGCAGTCACGAC
>NZ_JBFRJZ010000091.1:0-786 GCF_041469125.1 Vibrio sp. 10N.286.51.E5
CTTGGTGTAGAAATCCCTAAACCTAGTGGTGGCGTAAGGCAACTAGGTATCCCAACCGTGCTTGATAGAGTTGTCCAACAGGCAATGACCTCAGTACTGTCAGATATCTATGACCCCAAGTTCTCCAATAGCAGTTACGGATTTAGACCAAACCGCAGTGCGCACCATGCATTAACGGCAGCCAGTCATTACATCCGAGAAGGTCGAGGTTATGTTGTAGATATCGACCTAGCGAAATACTTCGACACAGTGAATCACGATAGACTGATGTACAGACTGTCACAGGACATCAGTGATAAACGAGTGTTGAAGCTCATCAGGTCATATCTACAGGCAGGCATAATGCGAAACGGGATGGTTGAACAGAGACAAAGAGGGACACCACAGGGTGGACCATTATCCCCGTTGCTATCCAATATCGTATTAGATGAACTGGATAAAGAGTTAGAGCGCAGAGGGCATAAGTTCTGTCGATATGCAGACGACTGCCAAATCTACGTTCATAGTGAAGAAGCCGCTTATCGAGTTAAAGAGTCGATAACGGAGTTCTTGGAGCAAAAGCTGAAGCTCACGGTAAATCGAGAGAAAAGTGGTGCGACAAGAGTGACAGAGCGGACTTACTTAAGCCACCGCTTCGGGATAGATGGAACAATCCATCTATCGAAGGCAGCACAAACTCAAATGAAGAAGCGAGTGCGGCAGATAACGAAGCGAAATCGAGGACGAGAGTTACAGGTGATAATCACGGAGTTAACTCAATATCTAAGAGGATGGCAACACTACCTG
>NZ_JBFRJZ010000092.1:0-2344 GCF_041469125.1 Vibrio sp. 10N.286.51.E5
CTCCTCCTACTCGATTTTGTGTGCTTTTTAAGTGCTCCATCATGTGGTGGTGGTTAATAAATCAACAACTTTAAGGCATTGTTAAAGTTGACGTTTTGAAGATAAAACCTTTCATGAATATGACTGAAGCGAGCGTGCTTCATGAAAACATTGCGGAATCACACTAGTGATAGCCTTCGCTGAGAACTCATAATACTCAGTTCAATACTGCTGAACCGCACTACAATGAAAATAGATAAACATTACATGAAGAAGATCTACTGAAATAGCATGAAAAAACTAAACCTTATCTTTGCCGCTTTTCTTATTACTTTGCTTGCCGGATGCTCGTCACATGCGGCCGTCGATACTTCAAAAACAAAGGGCTATGCCAATTCACATGCGCTTGTGGGAGTGGCTTCTTGGTATGGCGATAAATTCCATGGAAAACTGACGGCAAGTGGTGAAACGTATAATAAAAACGCCTATACAGCCGCTCACAAAACCTTGCCATTTGGGACTATCGTGAGAGTGACCAATACAGCCAATAACAAGTCAGTCGATGTCAAAATTAACGATAGAGGCCCTTACGTAAAAGGCCGAGTGATTGACCTTTCCCACAAAGCATTTTCTCAAATTGGTGACGTTAAGAAAGGCGTAGTAAAAGTCAAAATTGAGATTATTGATGACAGCAACACCTTTCGATACAAACACTAGAATCCCCTCCTAACCTCCCCTTGGTGTACATCTCCGCTCCCTTACCAGCAACGGGAAGGGGAGGAAAAAAACCTCGATCTCGATGATTGAATAGCATATTTATGCTTACTCGATAAGGCTGCTTTTGCAGCCTTTTTTGTGCCTTTCTATAATCCATTTTTAATAAGATTATCTTATTTTCAGTATGTGGGTTGATGATGTAATGTGGTCAATAAATCAGTGTCTTAGCTTTCTTATCATTAGGGTTCATTGAAATTCATTGTGAAATAATGAAAAGCTAACCTAATCCAAGTTGAGCTTTGGTGTGATTAACAGTGAAAGCCTAAGGGCAATTACATTTAGTTACTTACTGAAGTAAAACTGAAATATTAGTTACACGGTTCTGGAATTTTTGGTGTTTAGCTTATGGGCTTCTATATCGCATTTAAATAAGGAAATACCCGTGAAGCTAACCCCTGTCGTTGCAGCCGTAATTATGTCTTTCAGTTCAGCAAGTTTTGCTTTTAGCTTGCAACAATCTGCCAATGAAAACAGTGAAGATCTCGTATGGACAGGGCACCTAAGCCCAGACAGCGACACGGTAATGTCTGCGATGCTCGCGGCTCATATTTATGGTGGTACGGCGACAGTGCCTGAGCCGATTAATCCTGAATCGACGTTTATCTTGAACTACTGTAATGCAGAATCTCCACGTGTAGAGACAGATTACTCTTCATACCGAGTGGGGCTGGTTGACTTCAACCAAGTGACTCAATTAGCACCAACTATTGATCAAGCATCCATTGTGGCAGTGGTCGATCATCATGCGATTGGTGGCTCTCCAATTAACACCCCGCAGATTGTCGAGATGGATATCCGAGGTTGGGGTTCAGCTGCAACTATATTGGCTGACAATGCTGAAAAGCTCGATGTGACATTACCTAAACACCTCGCTTGTGTTGGCTTGGGTGCGATTCTTTCTGACACAGTGGTATTCCAATCAACAACTACAACAGATCATGATCGTGAATACGCAGAGAAGCTGGCGAAGGTTGCAGGCATTTCAGATATCGAAGACTTCGGTCAACAGATGTTGGTTGCAAAGTCAGATCTTAGCCACCTTTCATCTGAAACCATTCTGACGCTGGATTACAAAAACTTTAAGTACGGTGGCAAACAGGTGGGTATCGGTGTTGCTGAAACATTAATGGCTCAACAACTGATTGACCGTAAAGACGATCTTCTAGCAGCAATGAAGACTTACAAAAAAGAGAACGGGCTAGACCATCTGTTCTTTTCAATCACAGATACCAAGAACAAAGAAGCGAACTTATTGTGGGTGGATGAAAGCGACTATCAAGTCATCAAGTCGGCTTTCAACGCTGAACCAACAAGCGACATGCTGACGTTAGAAGGCGTCACTTCGCGTAAGCGCCAGATTGGCCCTGCGGTTCAAAAGGCAATTGAGAGCTTGTAAGTAGAAAGAGAGTTTGGAGGGGATTGGTAGAAATACCAATCCCTTTTTTAATTATTGGGCGTCTAAATGGGATTTGGACAGAAACGTGTCAGCTACTTTGCCAAATTAGCTTTTAGTGGATTATCTTAAGTACTGTGAAAACTCTAGTGAGTACCAAATTCATTCAGCGTACATTACTCATATCTCTGAATA
>NZ_JBFRJZ010000093.1:0-22441 GCF_041469125.1 Vibrio sp. 10N.286.51.E5
CTCCGACCGCACCATTATTTCTCTTTCATTAGAGAACAAATAGTGAATCGATTAGATTTATTATGGCTACTTAGCTCAGTTGGTTAGAGCACATCACTCATAATGATGGGGTCGCAGGTTCAAATCCCGCAGTAGCCACCACTTATACAACGTTTTATTGAATCACCAATATTCAGTATGACTATAAAGATTTGCTGCGGTCGTGGCGGAATTGGTAGACGCACCAGATTTAGGTTCTGGCGCCGAGAGGTGTGAGAGTTCAAGTCTCTCCGACCGCACCATTATTAAATAGAACCCAGCTTTTTAGCTGGGTTTTGTTTTATCTGGAATATGAAAATCTGCTAGCCAAGTCACCAAGTATTCTCTTCTATAACCTCACTTTTAATACGATTTTATAAGACAATGTCAGCTCCATTTTCTAATTGAGTATGACTAGCCTATGAAACCCCTCCCCTTAACGATCGGTTGCTACACAGATACACCAAGTAAAAGCCAAGGTGTTTATCAAACTCAGTTAGATCTAGAAACAGGAAAACTATTACCTCTAGAGCTGATCATCAAATGTACTAACCCCTCTTTTATTACTGTAACAAAGACTGGGATCTATACTGCATCGGAAGTGGACCAGCAAAAACAGCCCCAGCTCATTCATATACCTAATGTTGATTCACAGCTAACACACAATACAAGCCTCATCTCGGGAGATCACCCTTGTCACGTCGCGATAGATCCACACAATAAGTTTGCTATCACGTCGCAATACTCATCAGGCACATTCGATATTTTTAGCTTAAGTATCAACGGCAGCATCGATAAACGACTCAAAACAATCCAGATGGTTGGTTCCGGGCCAAACAAAGAGAGACAAACTAGCCCACACGCCCATCAATGCCTGTTCTTACAAAACTCACCACAGTTTGTGACTGTCGATCTCGGCACCGATCGCATCAACTTCTATTGCTTTGATGAAGAGCAAGAAGAGTTCCTTGATGAGCCAATGCAGTCTATTAAGGTGCCCGCCGGCAATGGACCTCGCCATTTAATCTTTAACAAAGCTGAAGACAGAGCCTATGTGGTCTGTGAACTCTCTGAAACGTTGCTGACTTTGGAAAAGGTTTTAGGCATTTGGAATGTAGTGGAAGAGATTGATGCATTGCCTAATATGGAGAAGGGAGAAGCCGCAGCTGCGATTAAGCTATCGCCTGATGAGCAATTCCTTTATGTGTCATGTCGACATCAATCGATGATCAGCAGCTTCAGAATCGAATCGACAACAAAAGTGCCTATTTTTATTGATAGTTATAGTTCTGAAGGCAAGTTCCCTCGTGATTTTCATATTACTCATGATGGTGAATGGCTTATCGCCACAAACCAGCACACTAATAACATCACGTCATTCAAGCGAAATACAGAAGACGGCTCTCTGGTTTACACAGGCTACTCATTAGAGCTAGATGCGCCAGTTTGTGTGACGCAACAGCGATAGTAGTCATCTGATACAAAAAAGGAGAACATTCGCTCTCCTTCTCTTTATAAAGTGTCTGTAATACTCAATTAAAGGCCCAGGGCATACTTCAACACTTGAGCTTTAATCGGCCCTGAGTTCTCTGCTAGCTTGAGTGCAGCATTACGCACAAACTTAAGTGGACCAATGTCGTTACTGAACGTCTTATAGAAGAAATCCATACCGCTTTGCATCACTAGGTTGTCACCTCTTCTCATCACTTCATAGCGTCTTGCTACAGACTCATTCAATTCACCCTTTTCTTTGGTGACATTCAACAGTACTGATACATCTTTGAAGCCTAAGTTAACACCTTGTCCAGCCAAAGGGTTGATAGTATGCGCAGAGTCCCCGACTAAAATACAGTTATTCTTCGAGTATGATTGAGCATGACGTCGTGTCAGAGGAAAAGAACCCGAATTCAAGACTTTGATATCACCTAACTCTTTAGGAAAGTGAGTAAGTACTTCGTTACGTAGTTTTTCAGGGGCCATTGCTGACAGTTGCTTAATACGCAGTGGAGAATCATACCAAACTAACGAGCCCAGCCCGACTTCTTGACCGTCAGAGGTTAGAGAACACAAAGGCAAAAATGAACGAGGGCCACTTGGTAGAAATTGCTGCCAAGTAATATCTTGCTGAGGTTGTTCTGTTTCTACATTGATAAGCATACAGTGTTGTCGATAATCCCAAGCCGTGATGCCAATTCCAGCTTGTTGGCGAACGGCTGAATTCGCACCATCAGCACCAACCACCCACTTCGCAGACAACTCAGCCCCTGATTGAAGCTTTACGATATTGATTTCACCAAACTCAATCACATCGAGCTTTTCTGGGCATAACAGTTCGAGATTGTCGTAGGCATCAAATTGAGACCATAAACCTAATTGAATGAGTCTGTTCTCAACGATATAGCCCAAACGAGGAAGGTCTAGTGAGGCAGCATCAAATCGAGTACGACATTCTGGGTGTTCCCAAGTCTCTAAGCGCTTGTAAGAGCAAACTCGCATTGCTGCTATGTTCTGCCATGCACCAAGATCGTCAAGTAAATCGACTGACGCCTGAGAAATCGCTGACACTCGAATATCCATCGCTTGCGACTCATCAAATGCTTGTGGGGCAAAACCTTCGATCACCGCAACACTCAGACCTTGCTTTGCAAAACCGATTGCTGTTGCTGCGCCAACCATGCCGCCACCGACTACTACAATATCGTAACTGTTCATATTTCGTACTTATCAGTTTGATTCTTTGACTGTTTTTGATTGTACTTTTTCATAACTAACTTGTAACCAAAAACCTTATTCGAAAAAAGGGTTATCCCTTATGGCATATGGCGTTAACGATAATAAAAACCACTACATAAGAGATTTGTTCAGACTACTAGTCAGTCGGTTTTGAAACCAGTACAATACGCCGCTTGCCGCTAGAGCCTGTCATAAAATTGAATACCGAATTATGACAAACGGGGCTAGCGGATGAATAATGGGCGATTTGCTCCCTTAAATTAAACTAACGATCGAGCGAACATATAATGAGTAAGAAACTGCTAATTAAAACTTGGGGCTGTCAGATGAATGAATATGATTCATCAAAAATGGCCGACCTGCTTAACGCTGCAAATGGCTATGAGCTAACTGAAGTACCTGAGGAAGCAGACGTACTACTATTGAATACTTGTTCTATCCGCGAAAAAGCGCAAGAAAAAGTATTCCACCAGCTTGGTCGTTGGAAAACGCTTAAAGATAAAAAAGAAGGTGTGGTGATCGGTGTGGGTGGCTGTGTAGCGACTCAAGAAGGTGATCACATTCGTCAACGTGCACCTTACGTAGACGTTATCTTTGGCCCACAAACATTACACCGTTTGCCAGAGATGATTAAATCATCACTGTCTAACGAAAAGCCAGTAATGGATATCTCTTTCCCAGAGATCGAAAAGTTCGATAACCTGCCAGAGCCAAAAGCTGAAGGCGCGACGGCGTTCGTTTCTATCATGGAAGGTTGTTCTAAATACTGTACTTACTGCGTTGTACCATACACACGTGGCGAAGAAGTTAGCCGTCCAATGGATGATGTACTTTTCGAAGTTGCTCAACTTGCAGAGCAAGGCGTACGTGAAGTTAACCTGCTAGGTCAAAACGTAAACGCATACCGCGGTCCAACACACGAAGGCGATATCTGTTCATTCGCAGAACTGCTTCGTCTTGTTGCTTCTATCGACGGTATCGACCGTATTCGTTTCACAACAAGCCACCCGCTTGAGTTTGGTGACGACATCATTGAAGTTTACAAAGACACACCAGAGCTAGTGAGCTTCCTTCACCTACCAGTACAAAGTGGTAGTGACCGTATTCTTACGATGATGAAGCGCCCACATACGGCTATCGAGTACAAATCTATTATCCGTAAACTGCGTAAAGCTCGCCCTGACATTCAAATCAGCTCTGACTTTATTGTTGGTTTCCCTGGTGAGTCTAAGCAAGACTTCCAAGATACAATGAAGCTAATTAAAGACGTTGATTTCGATATGAGCTTCAGCTTTGTTTTCTCTCCACGTCCAGGTACGCCAGCGGCAGATTACCCATGTGATGTACCAGCACAAGAGAAGAAAGATCGTCTGTACGAACTGCAGCAAACGGTAAACACACAAGCTATGCGTTTCTCTCGTCTAATGTTAGGCACAGAGCAACGTATCCTTGTTGAAGGCCCATCAAGAAAGAACCTAATGGAACTTCGCGGCCGTACTGAAAACAGCCGCGTAGTGAACTTCGAAGGTTCTGCTGACCTTATCGGCCAGTTCGTAGACGTGAAAATCACAGAAGTATTTGCTAACTCACTCCGTGGTGAAATAGTACGTACTGAGAAAGACATGGATCTTCGCAGCGTGATCTCGCCGACTCAAATGATGGCGAACACAAAACGCGAAGACGAGCTAGGTGTAGCGACATTTACGCCATAGGCAATACAACTGTTTGAGCACAAAGCGCAAACACAAAGCTTGAAATTACCTAACTAAGTGACCATCTTAGAAATAGGGATATCACCATCAGAAGCCCGGTCTAAATCGGGCTTTTTGCTCTTTGTTTTATTTAAGAGTGAGTGGCACAAAATGAGAGGCTAATTTGAGCAATAAAATCGTTACCTTAGAGATAAATCTAGAACCAGCAGACAACAAGCGCTTGGCAAGTTTATGCGGACCATTTGACGACAACATCAAGCATCTTGAGCGTCGTCTGGGCGTTGAGATTAATTACCGTAGCAACTTTTTCACCATTGTCGGTAAGCCTCACACTACAGCCGCAGCTTTAGACATCATCAAACACCTCTATGTTGAAACGGCTCCAGTTAAAGGCAACATAATCGATATCGAACCAGAGCAAATACATCTGGCGATCACCGAGTCAGGCATTTTGGAGCAACACGTCGAGTCTGAAATTGACTACGGCAAAGAAGTGACCATTAAGACTAAAAAAGGCGTCATCAAACCTCGAACGCCAAACCAAGCACAGTACCTAATGAACATGGTGACTCATGACATCACCTTTGGTATTGGGCCAGCAGGTACAGGTAAAACCTACTTAGCCGTTGCTGCAGCAGTTGATGCACTTGAACGCCAAGAGATTCGTCGCATTCTATTGACGCGCCCTGCTGTTGAAGCCGGTGAGAAGCTTGGTTTCCTACCGGGTGATTTAAGCCAAAAAGTAGACCCATATTTACGTCCACTTTACGATGCGCTGTTTGAGATGCTTGGCTTTGAGCGAGTTGAGAAGCTGATTGAACGTAACGTAATTGAAGTTGCGCCACTGGCTTACATGCGTGGTCGTACATTGAATGATGCGTTTATCATTCTTGATGAGAGCCAAAACACCACGGTAGAACAGATGAAGATGTTCTTAACCCGTATCGGTTTTAACTCACGCGCTGTGATCACAGGTGATATTACGCAAATCGATTTACCTCGTGGTGCAAAATCAGGCTTACGCCATGCGACTGAAGTGCTCAATGAAGTCGACGACATTAGCTTTAACTTCTTCATGTCTGAAGACGTCGTTCGTCACCCTGTAGTTGCTCGTATCGTCAACGCATACGAGAAGTGGGAAGCAAAAGACCAGAAAGAGCGCAAAGAGTTTGAAAAGCGTAAACGTGAAGAGCGTGAAGCCAAACTTCTTGAGGCTCAGCAGGTAGTTACGACACAATTAGCAACACAAAATAGCTCTGTAATTGCAGAACAAGGTGATAAATAGATGTCTATTGAACTAGACCTGCAATTAGCGGTCGAAAATGAGCAAGGTCTTCCAACTGAGCAAGATATTCAGCTTTGGTTGGACAAGACAATTCCTCAGTTTCAAGAGAACGCTGAGTTGACGGTTCGTATCGTTGATACACAAGAAAGCCACCAGCTCAATCATGAATATCGTGGCAAAGATAAGCCAACTAACGTGTTGTCTTTTCCATTCGAGGCTCCTCCAGGGATCGAGTTAGATCTACTGGGCGACCTCATTATCTGCCGCCAAGTTGTCGAAAAAGAAGCAGAAGAGCAAAGTAAGCCTCTGCTAGCACACTGGGCTCATATGGTTGTACATGGCAGTCTGCATCTGCTAGGTTATGATCATATCGAAGATGATGAAGCTGAAGAGATGGAGTCACTCGAGACAGAAATCATGCAATCTATGGGGTTTGAAGACCCTTACATTCTAGAAAAGTAAATTGATTCTAGTAAAGTAGGTTGCAGAGAAACAATAACTCATCGAACCTGTGATTTTCACAGGAATCTGAGTTGTAACGTGTGCTATCACACTTCTGATAGCGTTATTTTTTGAGAAATCATGAACGAAGGTAACCCCCCCACTTCTGAGGGAAGTAAAAAATCTGAAGGTCCGAGTAGAAAGTCCTTCTTTGAACGCCTAGGCCAACTATTTCAAGGTGAAGTAAAAGATCGCCAAGAGCTCGTAGATGTAATCCGCGACTCAGAAATTAATGACCTAATTGACCACGACACACGCGACATGCTCGAGGGTGTTATGGAAATTTCAGAGATGCGAGTACGCGATATCATGCTGCCTCGCTCTCAAATGGTTACAGTTGAACGCACAGATGATCTAGATACATTGATTGCGCTCATTACTGATGCTCAACACTCTCGCTACCCAGTGATCAGTGAAGATAAAGACCATGTTGAAGGCATTCTATTAGCGAAGGACCTACTTAAGTATTTGGGTTCAGAAAGTGCTCCATTTGATATCGAACAAGTGATTCGCCCTGTCGTGGTTGTTCCTGAAAGTAAGCGAGTTGATCGCCTGCTTAAGGAGTTCCAAGAAGAGCGTTACCACATGTCTATCGTTGTCGATGAGTTTGGTGGAGTTTCTGGCCTGGTAACCATTGAAGATATCCTCGAAGAAATCGTTGGTGAAATTGAAGACGAGTTCGACGATGAAGAAGAGCTAGATATTCGTAAGCTGAGTAAGCATACCTTCTCTGTAAAAGCTTTAACCACTATTGAAGAGTTCAACGATACGTTTAACACTGCCTTTAGTGACGACGAAGTGGATACGGTAGGCGGCATGGTTATGACAGCACTCGGCCACCTGCCGGTTCGTGGCGAAATTGTAGAAATCGAAAACTACCATTTCAAAATAACATCAGCAGATAACCGTCGTGTGATTCAGCTACAGGTAACCATTCCTGACGAACAGCCTCTTCCGACTATCGAAGAATAACAACTTCTCTCTAAAGAGATGACAGAAATTAGATGACTAATACCTTTATTCATCGCCTATTACGGCCGCTTGCGGCCGTTTTTGTTGGCGCTATAACCACCCTTTCATTCGCTCCATACTCTATATGGCCTCTTGCTATTCTCAGCCCAGCTTTGCTGCTGTTACTGATCCACAACCGCTCTCCTAAAAGTGCGCTTTGGATTGGCTACGCATGGGGTTTAGGTCAATTCACCACAGGTATCAGCTGGGTATACGTCAGCATTGATGGTTTTGGCGGCATGCCACTGGCAGCCAACCTATTTTTGATGGCATTGCTTGTTGGCTACCTAGCCGTTTATTCAGGGCTATTTACCTGGGGTTTGAATAAATTCTTCCCTGCCAATAACCTAAGCCGCTTTTTCCTTGCAGCTCCTGCATTCTGGCTAGTCTGTGATTGGCTGCGTGGCTGGGTAATGACGGGCTTCCCTTGGCTTTGGTTAGGCTACAGCCAAATCGATTCGCCATTGGGTTCATTTGCACCGATTGGCGGCGTAGAGCTAGTAACTTTAGCGATCATTGTTTCAGCCTCTGCATTCACTTATGCGATTGTTAACCGGGCTTGGAGCATCGCTCTCATTCCCGCCGTCGTATTTAGTGCAGGCTTTGGTATTCGCAACATCGACTGGGTCACGCCGAACCCTGAAAAAACCACGTCAGTCGTCTTGATACAAGGCAACGTCGATCAAGACAGTAAATGGCTACCGAGTCATCGCTGGCCAACCATGATGAAGTACACCGACCTAAGCAGAGAAAACTGGGGAGCGGATATCATCATCTGGCCTGAAGCGGCTATTCCAGCATTCGAAGTTGAGATCCCATCTTTCCTACGTAACTTGGATAGCGCAGCGAAGATGAACAACAGTTCGATCATTACCGGTGTGCTGAATCAGTCTGAAGATAAGAAATACTACAACAGTGTTCTTTCTCTCGGTGTGAATCCATACGGTGAGTACAGCTACGATCCAGACGAACGCTACCATAAACACCACCTGTTACCATTTGGTGAGTTTGTGCCGTTTGAAGATATCTTGCGTCCATTAGCACCTTTCTTTAACTTGCCAATGTCATCATTTAGCCGTGGCGACTTTGTTCAACCAAACATAGTGGCAAATGGTCGTCACTTAGCGCCTGCGTTGTGTTACGAGATCATCTTTAATGATCAAGTTAGGCAGAACGTAACCGACGAGACTGACTTTATTTTAACGCTCTCTAACGATGCGTGGTTTGGTCGTTCGATTGGCCCTCTGCAACATATGGAAATCGCACAGATGCGTGCTCTGGAGCTTGGTAAGCCAGTTATTCGCTCGACCAACAATGGTGTGACGGCAGTTACCGATTACAAAGGCAACATCCTCAAACAAGTACCTCAGTTTGAAACGGCAGTGTTAAAAGCTGAACTCATTTCAACGGATGGTCAAACGCCTTATCACACAGTAGGTACTTGGCCACTGTATATCTGGGCGATGCTCAGCTTGGTGATTGGTTGGGTAATTAGAAAGCCAAAAAGCTAGATTCGACGAAAAGTGATTTGAGGGTTGACTGATCGGGTCAACCCTTTTTCATTGCTGTGGTTTTGCGTTGATACGCTATGGTTCAGAAGCTTACGGTTTAAGGGCTTTACGACTAAACCCTTTAGAACCACATTTAATGCATGGAATGATATTGGTTGGGTGGTTATATTCGGTTTGGTGACCACACTCGTCACATACTAAGGTTCCCAAGCCAATGACTTCACCCGCTTGATACAAGCCTTGGTGTTCTAAGTCTTGGAACAGTTCAACCCATTCCACCTTAGTACGATCAGTAATATCCAACAGCCCTTGCCAAATAGAGTCCGCAATCATCAAATAGAATGGACCGCTTTTACTCTCTTCATAGCTTTCGGAAAACTCTTTTAAGTCCGACTTCACGTAGGCAGAGATCAATGAAAGCTCATCTTTAGTCATATCATTAGCTGCTTTCGCAAACTTGCCCGACGTTTCGATTTTGTTGTTGAGCTCTTCAGGGCTATGCTTCAGCGTTTCAATCACCTCTTCGACGACTTCTTCATAGAGCGCTTTTTTCTTCGGCATAACAACCTCCTTAAGATAACCAACCTTTTAGTGAGCAAACGTATGCGCTGCAATGCACTCCCGCTTACAAACAAATGCAATTCATACTCTTAAGTATAGTTGCCCTGCGAAATTCAGTGAAAATTACACAATCTACTAAGCGGCAACTGCAAGTATGAAGGGTATAACTATTGTTGTACTCAGCTCCTTTAGGTATTCTATGACGATCTGTAAGATTCTGTTCTAACCGAACTCACAAATTCCAAGATAACCGGATACCATCGATGCAAGAACAATATAACCCGCAAGAGATTGAACAAAAGGTTCAACAACACTGGGATAACAGCGAGACTTTCGTTGTAAGTGAAGACCCAAACAAAGAAAAATTCTACTGTCTTTCTATGTTCCCTTACCCAAGTGGCCGACTGCACATGGGTCACGTGCGTAACTACACCATCGGTGATGTGGTATCTCGTTTCCAACGTCTACAAGGCAAAAACGTAATGCAGCCAATTGGTTGGGATGCATTCGGCCTACCTGCAGAAAACGCCGCTGTTAAAAACAATACAGCACCTGCACCATGGACTTACGAAAACATTGAGTACATGAAGAACCAGCTTAAGCTTCTAGGCTTTGGTTACGACTGGAACCGTGAATTCGCAACGTGTACTCCAGAGTACTACCGTTGGGAACAAGAGTTCTTCACTAAGCTTTACGAAAAAGGCCTGGTTTACAAGAAGACATCTTCAGTGAACTGGTGTCCAAACGACCAAACAGTACTGGCAAATGAGCAAGTAGAAGACGGTTGTTGCTGGCGTTGTGACACTCCAGTAGAGCAAAAGAAAATTCCACAGTGGTTTATTAAAATCACTGAGTACGCTCAAGAGCTACTAGACGATTTAGACAACCTTGAAGGTTGGCCTGAAATGGTTAAGACCATGCAGCGCAACTGGATCGGCCGCTCTGAAGGTGTTGAGCTATCTTTCGCTGTTAACGGCGAAGAAGCACCATTAGAAGTGTACACAACACGTCCAGATACACTAATGGGTGTTTCTTACGTTGGTATCGCTGCAGGTCACCCTCTTGCAGAGAAAGCATCGAAGAACAACCCAGAGCTTGCTGCATTCGTTGAAGAGTGTCGTAACACTAAAGTTGCTGAAGCTGAACTCGCAACGATGGAAAAGAAAGGTATGGATACTGGCCTAACGGCTATCCACCCTCTTAACGGTCGTGTTGTTCCTGTATACGTAGCAAACTTCGTACTTATGGATTACGGCACAGGTGCGGTAATGGCGGTTCCTGCTCACGATCAACGTGACTACGAGTTCGCAACTAAGTACGGCATCGATATCATCCCAGTAATCAAACCTGAAGATGGTTCTGAACTAGACGTGTCTGAAGCGGCTTACACTGAAAAAGGTGTACTGTTTGATTCTGGTGAATTCGATGGTCTTGCGTTCCAAGAAGCATTCGATGCAATTGCTGCGAAGCTTGAAGCTGAAGGCAAAGGTAAGAAGACAGTAAACTTCCGTCTACGTGACTGGGGTGTATCTCGTCAACGTTACTGGGGCGCTCCAATCCCAATGGTAACCACTGAAGACGGTGAAGTTCACCCAGTACCAGCAGACCAACTGCCAGTCATTCTTCCTGAAGATGTAGTAATGGATGGCGTAACGAGCCCAATCAAGGCTGACAAGTCTTGGGCTGAAACAACATTCAACGGCGAACCCGCTCTACGTGAGACTGACACGTTCGATACGTTTATGGAGTCTTCTTGGTACTACGCACGTTACTGTTCACCGCAAGCAGACGACATTCTAGATCCAGAGAAAGCAAACTACTGGCTACCAGTTGACCAATACGTTGGTGGTATCGAGCACGCTTGTATGCACCTGCTTTACTCTCGTTTCTTCCATAAGCTTCTACGTGATGCTGGCTACGTGACGTCTGATGAACCGTTCAAGCAACTACTATGTCAAGGCATGGTTCTGGCTGACGCGTTCTATCACGAAAACGAAAAAGGCACCAAAGAGTGGATTGCACCGACTGACGTAACGGTTGAACGTGACGGTAAAGGTCGCATCGAAAAAGCAGTCGACGATCAAGGTCGTGAAGTTGAACACTCAGGCATGATCAAAATGTCTAAGTCTAAGAACAACGGTATCGACCCACAAGAGATGGTAGACAAGTACGGCGCTGATACAGTACGTCTATTCATGATGTTTGCATCACCTGCAGACATGACGCTTGAGTGGCAAGAGTCTGGCGTTGAAGGGGCTAACCGCTTCCTTAAACGTGTTTGGAAATTGGTTCACGCTCACTCTTCTAAGGGTGCTGTTGAATCTGTTGATGCTTCTGCGCTATCTGGCGACCAAAAAGCACTTCGTCGTGATATCCATAAAACTATCGCGAAAGTAACGGACGATATTGGCCGTCGCCAAACGTTCAACACGGCAATCGCTGCAATCATGGAACTGATGAACAAGCTGGCGAAAGCACCTCAAGAATCTGCACAAGATCGTGCAATCCTTGACGAAGCGCTAAAAGCGGTAGTACGCATGCTTTACCCAATGACGCCACACATCTCTTACGAAATGTGGATTGCACTTGGTGAATCAAACGTAGACTCAGCAACATGGCCAACTTTCGATGAGAAAGCGCTAGTTGAAGACGAGAAAACTATCGTTGTTATGATCAACGGTAAGCTACGTGCGAAACTAACCGTTGCTGCTGATGCAACAGAAGAGCAAGTTCGTGAGCTTGGTCTAAACGATGAGAACGCTAAGAAGTTCCTAGATGGCTTAACTATCCGTAAAGTTATCTTCGTACCAGGTAAGCTTCTAAACATCGTTGCTAACTAATTTCGTTAGCACAATGCAATTGCTAAAGAATTAACGAACTTAATTCATCAAAAGCAGTCTGTAGACAGGGTAGCTAATTGCCCTGTCTACTTATTTAAGCGCTTTAGACTTGAGCCTAACCACTCAAACGAACTAAAGCCTTTAAATAAGTATTCTACCTTCATGAGAGCCATCAAATAATGCGCCTGATTTCACTATCTTCATTGAAAGTTACTGTTGTTGTTTTAACCGTCAGCCTATTAAGTGCGTGTGGTTTCCACCTACGTGGTGATTACTCCGTACCAGAAGAACTCAACAAGATCTCCGTAACCAGTTACGACCAATACAGTACGTTTACACGTATGATGAAAGGTCAACTGCGTATGAATGATGTAGAAATTGTGCCACCGGCTGAGAATACACCTAACCTGCATATTATTAGTGAGAGCGTAGGTGAGCGAACTCTGTCTCTATACCAAAACACTCGTGCAGCAGAGAAAGAACTGACATTCCGCGCTTCATACCGCGTAACTGTCCCGGATCTAGGCTCAAAGACGTTCTCAACCAGCGTAACCCGTAGTTACCTAGATAACCCGCTAACTGCACTTGCGAAGTCGGTTGAACGAGACATGATCGAAGATGAGATGCGTAAGTTGGCAACAAGCCAAATCCTTCGTCAGATGGCTCGACTAAAAGCGAACATTGCAGCTGATAGCATGGACCTAGATGCACTAGAGCACGTTCAAGTGAAAGAACTCGAAAAGCAATACAACATCAAGAATGTTGAGATCGTACCAGCTTCAGAAGAACAACCAACACTTAGCGATTCGGCTGAGTAATAGGTTTATTTGATGCGTATTTTTGCTGACCGCTTATCAGAGCAACTTATTAAACAGTTGAGTAATGTTTACCTAATTTTTGGTAACGAACCGCTACTGTTGCAAGAGAGCCGAGAAGCGATTCAAAAGGCTGCAAAACAGCAAGGCTTTGAAGAACGTCACCGCTTTGCGATTGATAGCAGTCTCGACTGGAATCAAGTCTACGACTGCACTCAAGCACTGAGCCTATTCTCTAGCCGTCAGGTCATCGAGCTTGAACTGCCAGAGTCAGGCGTCAATGCCGCAATAGCGAAAGAGCTACTCGCAATCTCCGAGCATATCCACAGTGATATCTTGTTAATCTTGGTGGGCACTAAGCTCACCAAAGCTCAAGAAAGCGCTAAGTGGTTTAAGGCTCTTTCGAATCAGGGTCACTGGGTCAGTTGCCTAACGCCAGATGTCAGTCGGTTACCTCAGTTTGTCCAAGCGCGTTGCCGTCAAATCGGTTTAACGCCAGACCCTGAAGCGATTCAAATGCTGGCGCAATGGCATGAGGGTAATCTATTTGCTCTCACCCAAAGCCTAGAAAAACTGGCTCTCCAATACCCAGATGGAAAACTCACGTTAGTACGCTTAGAAGAATCGCTGAGTCGACACAACCATTTTACTCCATTCCATTGGAGTGATGCGTTATTGGCAGGCAAAGGTAACCGAGCACAACGAATCCTGCGTCAGCTAGAAGCTGAAGGTGTCGAACCCGTCATTTTATTACGTAGCATACAACGAGAGCTTGCTCTGCTATTACAAATGCAGCAACAAATGAAACAGATGCCGATTGGTCAGGTCTTCGAAAAACACCGTATCTGGCAATCTAAAAAGCCTCTTTATAACGCCGCGCTAACAAGAGTTTCGATTTCTCAATTACACTCTTTGTTCGCGTTGCTCACTCAAGCTGAATTGATGACAAAAACTCAATATGAGCAGTCGCCTTGGCCACTAATTCATCAGTTAAGCGTAGAGTTTTGTATCCCTTCAGCTTCAATACCATTCCACGCATAAAAGCGTGTTATATTCTAGGGTCAACAAGCCCTAAACAAAGCTAAATTCAGATTAAAGGAACACCCAGTGTTACGTGAAGAACTAAAAGATTTTCTTGCAGACAAAGCCGACGACATGAAAGCAGAATCGATTGTAACTATCGATGTAGAAGGCAAATCAAGCGTTACTGATTACATGATTGTTTGTACTGGCACCTCTAAACGCCATGTTGCCTCTATTGCACAGCATGTTGCTGATGAAGTGCGTAAAGCGGGTATGCAACCTCTAGGTATGGACGGTCAGCAAGAAGGTGAATGGGTTGTTCTAGATATGGGCACAAGCATGCTTCACGTTATGCAAGAAGAGCATCGTGAGCTGTACCAACTAGAAAAACTTTGGGGCTAAGCTTTGAAGATCCAGTTAATCGCAGTTGGCACAAAAATGCCAAAGTGGGTTGAAGAAGGGTTTCAAGAATACAAACGCCGCTTCCCTCACGATATGCCATTAGAGCTCATTGAAATTACTGCAGGAAAGCGCGGTAAAAATGCAGATATTGCACGCATTCTTCAAAAAGAAGGTGAAGCGATGCTGGCTGCAGTTCCAAAAGGCAACCGTATTGTCACGCTCGATATCCCAGGTAGAAAGTGGGATACACCTCAACTTGCTGAGCAATTAGAAAGTTGGAAGCTGGATGGACGTGACGTATCTATCCTAATTGGCGGGCCTGAAGGATTAGCACCTGCATGTAAAGCGGCCGCAGACCAAAGTTGGTCTCTGTCTGCGCTTACTCTCCCTCACCCATTAGTACGCGTTATCATGGCTGAAAGCTTGTATCGAGCTTGGAGCATCACTGCTAACCACCCTTATCATCGAGAATAAGCGTTAATGTTACGTAAACGTAGCCAAATCCGCGATTACAAAGCAGAAGCACGACTATTTACTAGCCGTGCTTTTGTTGCGTTTGCGGGGATCATAGTCATGATGTCGATGTTGGTTGTTAACCTGTACAACATTCAGGTCAATCAATACCAAGACTATAAAACTCGTTCTAACGACAACCGTATCAAGGTCGTTCCGATCGCCCCTAACCGTGGTTTGATTTACGATCGCAACGGTATACTTCTTGCCGAAAACCGTCCTGTTTTCAATCTAGAAATCATACCCGAAAAAATTAAAGATATGGATGACACGCTTGCTCGTCTGCAAGCATTAATTGAGATCCCGCCAGAGCGTATCGAGCGCTTTAATCGTGATCGTCGTAATTCACGACGCTTTAAATCAGTACCTATTCTTAATCAACTGTCTGAAGAACAAGTTGCCGTCTTCTCTGTAAACCAACACAAATTCCCAGGTGTTGAAGTTACGGGAACTTTGAAGCGTTTCTACCCTTACGGTGATGTGCTCACTCACGTAATAGGCTATGTATCGCGCATCAATGACCGTGATATGCAGCGCTTGATGCGAGAAGAAAAAGACGCCAATTACCAAGCTACACGTGATATCGGTAAGTTGGGTATTGAGCGTTATTACGAAGATATGTTGCACGGTACAGCTGGCTACCAAGAAGTCGAAGTTAACAGTCGTGGACGAGTGATTCGTACCCTCAAATTTGTCCCTTCGGTTCCAGGCAAAGATATCGTACTTAACTTAGATATCAAGCTACAGCTATACGTACATAAGTTACTTGATGGCCGCCGTGGTTCAGCTATCGTTCTCGATCCGAAAGACAATGGCGTGTTAGCCATGGTATCGAGCCCAAGCTACGACCCAAACGCATTCGTGCATGGTATCTCGTCTAAAGGCTATAACGCGCTACTTCAAGACAAAAACCGCCCTTTGGTTAACCGTGCCACGCTAGGGATTTACCCACCAGCATCGACGATCAAACCCTTCATTGCTGTTGCTGCTCTGCAAGAAGGTGTTATTACACCAAACACTACGCGCAATGACCCAGGCTATTGGAAGATACCAAACTCAAAAACGAGACCATTCCGTGACTGGTTGCGTTGGGGACACGGTGTCGTGGATATAGAAAAAGCGATTGAAGAGTCGGTGGATACCTTCTTTTACCAAATTGCTTATGATCTCGGCATTGATCGCATATCCAAATGGATGATGATGTTCGGCTTTGGTGATTATACTGGCATCGATATTTATGAAGAAAGCAAAGCCAATATGCCAACTCGTGATTGGAAGATGGCAAGACACCGTGTGCCTTGGTACCAAGGTGACACCATCCCAGTTGGTATTGGCCAAGGCTACTGGACTGCAACACCCATGCAGATTGCAAAAGCCACATCAGTTTTGGTCAATGAAGGTGAAGTAACCGCACCTCACCTACTTCGTTCAACCATTGATAACGGTCGTCCATTCGATGAACAAATCATGTCGGACATTGAAACTTACCCACCGCTAACCGGGGTTAAGAAGAAGTATTGGGATATCGCTCAGGAAGGTATGAGGCTGGCTAACCACGGTAAGAAAGGTACGGCAAGACGTTCATTCCAGAAGATGTCTTACCAAACCGCTGGTAAATCGGGTACCGCACAGGTATTCGGCTTAAAAGAAGATGAAGAGTACAACGCGGATGAAATCGCAGAGCACTTACGCGATCACGCCCTCTTTACGGGTTACGCGCCTTTTGAAGATCCTGAAGCCGTCGTGACTATCGTTCTAGAGAACGCAGGTGGCGGTTCTTCTAACGGCGGCCCAGTAGTAAGAAGGATTTTAGACCATATTATCCTTGCAGAAGATTATCAAAGTGAGCCAATTAAATAATGAAACTTGATCCTTCAACTGGACGAAATAGAGCCCTATTCGAAAGGCTGCATATCGACCTGCCGCTTTTGCTTGGCATTCTGGTTTTAATGGGCTTTGCCCTGCTGATCATGTACAGCGCAAGCGGACAAAGCCTTGCGATGATGGACCGCCAGGCGATGCGCATGGCTCTGTCTTTAGGTGTGATGATCTTCCTAGCGCAAATCTCACCTCGTACTTATGAAACCTTGGCACCACTGCTATTTGTAGGTGGTGTCATCTTGCTATTGGGCGTGTTGTTCTTTGGTGAAGCCTCTAAAGGCGCCCAGCGTTGGTTAAACTTCGGCTTTGTTCGATTCCAACCGTCAGAGCTATTAAAGCTCGCGGTGCCTTTGATGCTGGCACGATTTATCGGTAAGCGCTCACTTCCACCAACATTCCAAACATTAGCGATCTCGCTAGTGATGGTGTTTGTACCGACGATTCTAATCGCAAAGCAGCCTGACCTAGGTACATCTATCCTTATCGCCGCATCTGGTATCTTCGTGATATTCCTGGCTGGTATCAGTTGGAAAATCATTGCTAGCGCCGCAATCGCATTAGGGGCATTTATCCCAATCCTATGGTTCTTCTTGATGCGTGAATATCAAAAGGTACGTGTAAGAACCCTCTTTGATCCTGAATCAGATCCATTAGGTGCGGGTTACCACATCATTCAAAGTAAGATTGCGATAGGTTCGGGTGGTATATCAGGAAAAGGTTGGTTGCAAGGCACTCAATCTCAACTAGAGTTCATCCCAGAGCGTCATACTGACTTCATTTTTGCGGTCATCGCCGAAGAATGGGGCATGATCGGTATCTTGTTCTTGCTTGCGATCTACCTGTTTATTATTGGACGTGGCTTAGTGCTTGCGAGCCAAGCTCAAACCGCATTCGGTCGAATGATGGGCGGCAGTATTGTACTGAGCTTCTTCGTTTATATTTTTGTAAACATTGGCATGGTAAGTGGCATTCTACCTGTGGTTGGTGTTCCTCTTCCTTTAGTCAGTTATGGTGGTACTTCAATGGTTACCCTTATGGCTGGTTTTGGTATTTTAATGTCGATCCATACACACAGAAAAGCATTCTCAAAGGCGACCTAATCGATGTCTATTACAACGTTTCCAAAAAAAGCATCCTTGGTTGATGAGCTGCCAATCAAAAAAATAGCCTCTATCTTAGGGCTAGCGATTTTAATCAATGGTTGTTCTTCAAAGCAGCCAACAGGCCGCTACGATATTGATTCAGATATTGCACCAGACGCACCTATCTCAGTAGAGCATCTCGAGGATGCTCACCCTCAGTATGAACCTTATAGTTTAGGTGGTAACACGGATTACACTTTACGTGGCGAAGACTACAAGATCGTAAAGAAGACCGAAGGGTTTACTGAGAAAGGCAAAGCCTCTTGGTACGGTAAGAAATTTCATGGTCACTTAACGTCTAACGGCGAGATCTATGACATGTATTCGATGTCTGCGGCGCACAAAACATTGCCAATTCCAAGCTATGTAAAAGTGACGAATACCGACAATAACAAAACGACGATTGTTCGTATCAATGACCGCGGCCCATTCCATGAAGGCCGAATCATTGACCTTAGTTATGCGGCAGCTTACAAGCTCGATGTGTTGAGAACCGGCACGGCAAATGTTGAGATTGAAGTCATTACTGTGGCTATGCCAACCGACGCAAATAAAAAGGCTGCTTTACCGCAATTTATTATTCAAGTCGCAACATCTCCACATGAAGATAGAACAGAGAAGTTAGCGAAAGATCTAGCCGAAAAGCTAGAAGTAGCAACGTTCTTACAGCCAAATGATGACAACTACCGTCTGATGATTGGGCCATTTCATGACTATGCTCTGACTCAAGAGAAATTAGAACAAGTTAAGCTAATGGGTTACCCGTCAGCTTATATAAAAAAACACACCCTAACTCGCTAATTAATCTAACAGTTACTTCTGGTAATCAGCGCTCTGGTGTGACAGAGTGATTCTGTTAATATATGAATAGTTCACCAAATAATTGCATTCAAAATGATTAAATCTAATAAACTTGTTAAATCGATTTTTGCTACTTCTGTTGCTCTTTCTGCAACGATAGCTACATCGTCATTCGCCGCTCCTATTGTTGTTCCTGATGCTCCTCAAATCGCCGCTAAAGGTTTTGTTCTGATGGATTACCATTCAGGCAAAGTACTAGCAGAGAAAGAGATGAATACTCAGCTTTCTCCAGCAAGTTTAACCAAGATGATGACGAGCTACGTGATCGGCCAAGAGCTCGACCGTGGCAACATCAACCTAAACGACGATGTTGTAATCAGTGAAAATGCTTGGGCTAAAAACTTCCCAGATTCATCTAAGATGTTCGTTGAAGTGGGCACTACGGTTAAAGTTGAAGAATTAAACCGCGGTATCATCATTCAATCAGGTAACGACGCATGTGTTGCTATGGCTGAACACATCGCTGGCTCTGAAGATGCATTCGTTGACCTAATGAACGCTTGGGCAAGCTCTATCGGCATGAAAGACACGCACTTTGCTAACGTGCACGGTCTAGACAACCCGAACCTATACTCAACGCCTTACGATATGGCGCTACTTGGTCAGGCGCTGATTCGCGACGTACCAGACGAGTACCGTATCTACTCAGAGAAGAAATTCACATACAACGGCATCACCCAATACAACCGTAACGGTCTGTTATGGGATAAGAGCATGAACGTTGATGGCATCAAAACGGGCCACACAAGCAATGCAGGTTACAGCCTAGTAAGCTCAGCGACAGAAGGCAAAATGCGCCTAGTGGCTGTAGTTATGGGCACCAAGAATGCGAATGCTCGTAAAACAGAAAGCAAAAAACTGCTTAGCTACGGCTTCCGCTTCTTTGAAACAGTGGCACCACACACAGCCGGTGAAACCTTCGTAGAAGAGAAGATCTGGATGGGTAGCAAGGACACAGTTGCACTGGGTGTCGACGAAGATACTTTCGTAACGCTACCTCGTGGTCAAGCTAAGAACCTGAAGGCAAGCTTCGTTCTTGAGAAAGAGCTAGAAGCGCCAATCAGCAAAGGCGATGTAGTTGGTAAACTATTCTACCAAGTAGACGGTGAAGACGTTGCTGAATACCCACTACTAGCACTTGAAGATGTAGACCAAGGCAGCCTATTCAGCCGTCTATGGGACTACCTAGTTCTTCTGTTCAAGGGTTTATTCTAAACAAGCAAAAGGTTTGTTCTAGGTAAAACCCAAGCTTGTTGTATAGCTAACCTAATGAGTAAGTTCATGATTTACTCATTAGCGAACCAAAAGCCGCCATGTGCGGCTTTTGTTGATCTTGAGTTCGGTGATATTTACACGTAATATTCCGCCTTATTACTCGTGTCTGTTGACCGAACACGCTTTTTATCGACATTTCGCCAATTTGCGAGAGTCTAGCCTTTTGGAGCTAATCATGAACATCAATTCTGATGCAAAACTAAAAGACCTCTTAGAGTTCCCTTGTTCATTCACTTACAAAGTAATGGGCCACGCTAAGCCAGAACTGACTGAGCTAGTACTAGAAGTGATCCAGCGTCATGCTCCTGGTGACTACAGCCCAACGCTAAAACCAAGTGCGAAAGGTAACTACCACTCTGTTTCTATCAATATTACTGCGACTTCAATTGAGCAAGTAGAAACTCTTTATAAAGAACTGGGCGAGATCGAAATCGTTCGCATGGTTCTGTAATCTCCGATTACACATGAAAAACAGCGGCTTATTGCCGCTGTTTTTGTTTAAAGCGCCCTATCTAGCTCAAATTCATTCAACTTAATTTTCAATAAATACAAAGAAAGTTGAAAAACCTTGCAGTCCGTCTGTAGTTAGAATCATGTTTCGCGTTTATAATGCGTTCACTTTATTAATCCTTGAGGGAGTGCAGCTTTGCAAAATAAGCTAATCGTAAAAAAATTAGGCCGTCAGGATTACGAACCTGTATGGAAAGCCATGCATAAGTTCACAGACGAACGCACGGAAGAAGACCTAGACCAAGTTTGGTTGGTTGAACACAACCCTGTCTTCACTCAAGGACAAGCAGGTAAAGCTGAGCATGTATTAAATGCCGGTGATATCCCTGTAATACAAAGCGATCGCGGTGGCCAAGTGACTTATCACGGCCCAGGCCAATTAGTGGCTTACTTTCTGATTAACATCCGCCGCAAGAAATTCGGAGTGCGTGATTTGGTGACTCATATCGAGAACCTCGTAATCAATACTCTGAAAGCTTACAATATAGATTCAGCTGCCCGACCTGACGCTCCTGGTGTTTATGTCGATGGCAAGAAAATCTGTTCACTTGGATTACGTATTCGACGTGGCTGCTCGTTCCACGGGTTAGCACTCAACGTCGATATGGACCTGTCTCCATTCCTACGTATTAACCCATGTGGTTACCAAGGTATGGAAATGGCGCAGGTAAGCCAACTCGGCGGACCAAGTGAACTAGAAAACGTTGAGCAACAGTTAATACAAGAGCTCGTAGAGCTACTCGGCTATGACCAAGTAGACATTCAAGCCACCAGTAACATTACAGCAGAAGCATAAAATCATGAGCAAACCAATCCAAATGGAAAAAGGCGTTAAATATCGTGACGCTGACAAAATGGCATTAATTCCCGTAAAGAATATGCCTGCTGAACAGAAAGAAGTTCTACGTAAGCCTGAATGGATGAAGATTAAACTTCCTTCAGACAGCCATCGTATTCAAGAAATCAAATCAGCAATGCGTAAAAACAACCTGCACTCAGTTTGTGAAGAAGCGTCTTGCCCTAACCTAGCCGAGTGTTTCAACCACGGTACGGCAACGTTTATGATTCTTGGCGCTATCTGTACTCGTCGCTGCCCGTTCTGTGATGTTGCCCATGGTCGTCCTGTTGCTCCTGAAGCTGAAGAGCCGAAGAAACTGGCTAAAACAATTCAAGACATGAAACTGAAGTACGTTGTAATCACTTCAGTTGACCGTGATGACTTGCGTGACGGCGGTGCTCAGCACTTTGCTGACTGTAACCGTGAGATTCGCGAACTCAACCCAAATATTCGTATCGAAACACTGGTTCCAGACTTCCGCGGTCGTATGGACGTTGCGCTTGACCTAATGAAAGACAACCCGCCAGATGTTTTCAACCACAACCTAGAGACAGCGCCACGTCTATACCGTAAAGCGCGTCCAGGTGCGAACTACAAGTGGTCTCTTGATCTACTGAAGAAATTCAAAGAGCAGCACCCTGATATCCCAACAAAATCAGGTGTGATGATGGGTCTTGGCGAGACAAAAGAAGAGATCGTTCAAGTACTGAAAGACCTTCGCGAACATGGTGTGACTATGCTGACACTAGGTCAATACCTAGCACCAAGCCGTCACCACTTACCAGTAGAACGCTACGTGCCGCCTTCTGAGTTCGATGAGCTGAAAGAGATTGCTCTAGAGCTAGGCTTTACTCACGCAGCGTGTGGCCCGTTTGTACGTTCTTCTTACCACGCGGACTTGCAAGCTCAAGGTATGGAAATTAAGTAATCACGATTGCTTAGCGAACAATGCAAAGGCGCTTTATATTTCGTGCCACTAAGCTTTATATAAATCGAGTAGGAGGAGGCC
>NZ_JBFRJZ010000094.1:0-4250 GCF_041469125.1 Vibrio sp. 10N.286.51.E5
ATAGAAGATAAGAGCGCACTGTAATCTAAACTGAATGTGACTTTTTCCCCTACAAATAGTGGTTTCTGTGAGGATTCAAGGACAAGATGATCACTGGTTGAAGACATGATCTTAATCCCATTCGGAGCCTTAAGCCCGCTGACACAAACATCTTGGCGGCCTAATGCTAGAATAGCTTGTGAGACCTCCCCTCTATCTTGAAGGTTTTCTTTTTCACCAAAAGCATTTAACCCCCGACTCCCCCAAGGCAAAGTCGGTTTAGTCTTGGATTCAATCACTTCAGCGGTCAAAGAAACCGCATCCGTATGTAAGCCTTTGATATTTTCGTGCTCTAAAGGCTCACAGCCTAAAAAAATTGCTTCTCCTATACGAAGGTTATTGACTCGAGTTAAGCCTGTTCTCTGAAGAGCCCAGTTAACTGAAGCAGAATTACCCCCTGAAATAATTTCTAGACTGACCCCAAATGTAGCTTCAATTCCATCGGCAAGCACAGAAAGAATACTCATATTTTGATCATCTGGAGCGACACCATACCGACAGGCTAAATTCGTACCAATTCCTTTTATCGTGATGTTTGGTAAAGAAATAATCTCTCGGATAAAATCAATCACGCGATTTGGCATCACACCTTCTCTGAGATCGCCAAGCTCAACCATAATAATGATACCGTGACAGCAATTTTGTTGTTCCGCTGCATGTGAAAGCCTCTGAATCACTTCAACTTCAGAGTTTAAACTCATATCACTGTATTTTATTACGCTTGCCACTTGACTGAGCATGGGTGTACGTATCAGCATTTTAGGGATAGCAATGCCAATTTCAGTCATCTTTTGAAGATTTTCGATTCTTGAATCGGCTAACATTGTTGCGCCAGCATCAATAAGAACTTGTGCGATGATAGGGTGGCCGAGGAAGACTTTTGTTACAGGCGTAACGGATATATTTTTCAGTGAGAACTGAGAAATCAGGAACTGAGCGTTATGATGAACTTTCCCACAATCGATGTCTAACCTAGGGTAGTTCACCCTTTTTCGGCCAGTTTACTTGCTATTATAGGGAAGGCTGACGTTACGATGTGCAGTAGATGTTCAACAGGCTGTGACAAGACATCAGTAACCGGTAGACCAAATTCGGTAGTGTAAGTGTCTATCGCACAACGTGTTTCATCCAACGACATATCTTCATGATTCAGTGTTAGTCCAATAACATTGGTATTAGAAAACGTTTCGATAAGATTGATTTCTGAGGCAATCGAAGGCATTGGGCAATCAGGAAAATCACTACGATATAAACGTTTAGGGGCATGTTGCAGTATCACACCCGTTGGACAACTGCCACGTAAGATAAAAGCGCTGGTTGAAAACGCAGGGTGACTCAAGGCTCCTTGCCCCTCAACAATAATCAGATCCGGATTTTCTTTTTCATAGGCCTGTACAATGACAGATTCCAACTCACCGGCACAAAATTGTGAAGGAACAGCATCGAGTGCAACGCAGTATTGCGCGCCCTGCATAATGCCTGTTTGACCAGTGGCAATCAGAACGACGTTAAGGCCTTTTTTAGTCAGTTCATTCGCCAATATTGTTGCTGTTGTTCGTTTTCCTAGCGCGCAATCCGTCCCCATTACAGCAATTCTCGGACATTTAACGTTGTGTATTTTCCCGCTAAACGTTTTCAGATCGCCTTTACTTTTGGGTTTGCGAGTATCGAATATTCGAACGTTATTCTTTAAACTGGCTTCTAAAAACAGAGGATCGTCGGTTAGAAATTCATGTAAGCCATTTACGATGTTCATTCCTAATGACATGGCATTTAAAATGATGCTTTTATCTAAGTCAGATAAAAAACCACTTGATGGCGCAATGCCAAAAATGAAATAATCGGGAATGCTTTCCGCGTGAATGATAGCTTCTTCAGCATTGGCAAGGATCGGTATTCCATTGGCTTTGTTATCAAGAACTTCACCAGCATCTAAGCCAGCAGACTCACTATCAATAACCGATAGAATACGATAGCTTAACGAATGCCTCACTAACCCATTAGCGGTTTTACCATCAATTTTACCAAAATTACCTTCGCAATATATAATTGCAGAAGGGATGACCGGATTTACTTTTTGAGCAAGTGGTAACCAAGGAGCTATATGGGGTACGTTGTTGGTATCTACATTTTCAATTCTAGAGAGTTTGAATATATTTCTTAACTTTTCGGTTGAGATGGACATAATTAAAGCCTGCAGTATGGCTTAGGAGGGCGACTAAGGAGTGCCGATTTGCGAGTTCGGAAAAGAAAAGAAGTCCCTACTAAGCGGTAGGGATAACAACCAAGGTAACACACTCACCAGACTTTTGTTGGTTATTATTAATACGCTTTCTGAGTCTATTACTTTCAGACTTTGCCCACTTGAGCGTTGTAATTTCTCAAACTCAATTTACCGCTTGTTAATCCCTTGTATCGAGACATTGCGGTCTCAGATATTGAGCGATAGTGATAACCAGACTCTGTTTTCCACTCCGATATTGTCCCATTTTTCAGAGCCGTTACTGCTTCGTTTCTGGGATGACCATCCTCCCAATGTACTGCATTCTTTCGAGGTGGTATCAACGGAGTACAGCCTTTATTTTTCAGGGTTTCATGACAACTTTTTGTGTCATATGCTCCATAGGTAGATTCGGTATGAACCTTTCTGCGTAAAGGGTTGAGTAATGTTGGTAGCACTTCACTATAGCCAACATTTACAAGGCTGACTTCCGCACTAATCGCTTCGTGAGTATCCACATCTACAACTAAGTGCAGCTTACGCCATGTTCTTCGTTTTTCTGCACCATGCTTTTTTACTTTCCACTCACCTTCACCAAAGACTTTGAGGCCTGTCGAATCAATGGCTATATGGTGAATAGCCCCTCTAGACCTATTGCGATATTTGACCTGAACCGTCTTCGAGCGTTTACTAATACATGTGTAGCCAGGAGAGGTCAGCGGAACATCCATTAGCTCAAAGATAGAGTTGATAAAACCTTGAAGAGCACGTAATGGCAGAGAGAATATCCCCTTAATCATCAGGGCAGTTTCAATCGCTGTATCAGAGTACTGGAACTTAACTCAGTGTCCAAAACTTCTGGCACGGATCACTTCTCGCGTCATTATCGGCTCGTATTGGACGGCTTCTACTTTCATTGAATGGAAAAAGCTTTCAACACAGGCGTTATCCCAGCAATTTCCCTTCCTACTCATACTTTGTTTTAAATTATGGGCTGAGATTAAGTATCTGTAGTCTTTTGAACAATATTGACTACCTCTATCACTATGGATAATCACCCCTTCGGGCATGCCTCTACGGAACAATGCCATTGATAGCGCATCACAGACCAGAGTCGCGGTCATTCTGGTGCTCATTGACCAACCAACGACTTGCCGTGAGTACAAGTCGATAACAACCGCTAAATACATCCAACCTTCGCTTGTCGCTAGATAGGTAATATCTCCAGCCCATTTTTGGTTCGGTGCTGTTGCATTAAAATCTTGCTCAAGCAAGTTCGGGGCAACAGGAAGCCTATGCTTGCTGTCTGTCGTACATTTGAACTTACGGGCGGCCTTCGCGACTAAGCTCTGGCGCTTCATGCTCGCGGCAATGGTTTTTACATCGTGCTTATTACCATTTGCCTCTAGTTCTTTTTGAATACGCCTTGCACCGTCGCGTTCCTTTTTATCATCAAAGACTTCTCGAACTTTGATATCAAGCTGCTTTCGGTGCTCGTTGCGTTGAGTGACTTTATGGCGATTATCAATCCAATAATAAAACCCACTTCGAGAAACCTCAAACACCTTAGCCATACGGACAATCCTATATTGCATCAGGTGTTCGAGCATAAACTCATAGCAATCTACTTTAGATTTTTCGCGAAGTAGGTGGCGGCCTTTTTTACGATATCTAGCTCTTCAGCTTGCTCAGCCAATAACCGTTTGAGTTTGGCATTTTCAGTGGCGAGCTCCCTTTCTCTATCGCTGATTTTCGCATCTTTTTTGACGGCTTTACGCCACCCATAAATTTGAGATTCATACAACGATAGCTGTCGTGCGGCAGCAGCGACACCGACTTTCTCTACTAACTTAAGTGCTTCGGCTTTAAATTCAGGAGCATGTTTGATTCGTGTTTTCTTAGTTGTCATTGTTCACCTCGTTAGTGATTGTACTCACTTAACTCAGTGTCCAAAACTTATGGTGCGGATCAAAGCAAACAAGAAGATAAC
>NZ_JBFRJZ010000095.1:0-631 GCF_041469125.1 Vibrio sp. 10N.286.51.E5
TTTCTGGGATGACCGTCTTCCCAAAGAGCTGCATTCTTTCGAGGCGGTATTAACGGAGTACAGCCTTTATTTTTCAGAGTCTCGTGGCAATTTTTTGTGTCATATGCTCCATCGGCGGATACGGCAGCGACCTTTCTACGTAGTGGGTTGAGTAACGTCGGTAACACTTCACTATCGCCTACATTTACAAGACTGACTTCCGCACTAATCGCTTCGTGAGTATCCACATCCACAGCTAAGTGCAGTTTGCGCCATGTCCTACGTTTTTCTGTACCATGCTTTTTCACTTTCCACTCCCCCTCACCAAAGACTTTGAGGCCAGTAGAATCAATGGCTATATGGCGAATAGCCCCTCTCGATTTATTGCGATATTTGACCTGAACTGTCTTCGAGCGTTTACTGATACAGGTGTAGTCAGGGGACGTTAGTGGAACATCTAATAGCTCAAAGATAGAGTCGATAAAGCCTTGAAGAGCACGTAAAGGAAGAGAGAAGATGCCCTTAATCATCAAGGCGGTTTCAATCGCTGTATCAGAGTACTGAAAGCCTCTCCCACGCTTACCATGATGAGTTTTGCATCGCCATGCATCTACGGCTGAATCATCTATCCAGAATGTAACCGAACCACGTT
>NZ_JBFRJZ010000096.1:0-252 GCF_041469125.1 Vibrio sp. 10N.286.51.E5
CCCTACTCGTTTTCACTGATTATGATGTGTCGGTTACGGGGCTATCACCCTTTACTGCGAGACTTTCCAGACTCTTCACCTGCATCATTAAAAGCTTAAGGGCTAATCCAATTTCGCTCGCCGCTACTTTCGGAATCTCGGTTGATTTCTCTTCCTCGGGGTACTTAGATGTTTCAGTTCCCCCGGTTTGCCTCCTGTTGCTATGTATTCACAACAGGATACTTACTTATGTAAGTGGGTTTCCCCATTCAG
>NZ_JBFRJZ010000097.1:0-15475 GCF_041469125.1 Vibrio sp. 10N.286.51.E5
TGCTTAAGGTTCTGTCTATGTAAGCTCAGTAGCTCTCTAGAAGACAGCTTTTTAGAAAACAGCCATCTTCGCCCCTTATTAGAGATGTATTGAGTTTAAAAGAGATTCGATATTATTAAGTAACTCGCTGAACTAGTTTAATAGTATATAAACGGATGTGATTCACAGTTTATATAACGATGCTATCGTATTTAATTATCATTCTAAATGTTGATCACATTTATACTTTTCTAAGCTGTATTTATAAAACAATTGCACTATATTTAAATTTCGGATCATCTTGATTTCAACGTAGGGATATATTGTGAACATGTATCTGAAATGGCAATCAACAACATGGCTAACCTTGTTAGCTTGGTATACCTTAGATCACCAGCTCTCGTTCCGCCTTTCTTCAGAGTAGTACCCTCTAGGCGTCACGCGCCAGCAAAGCAGCATGCTTTGTTTACCTATCAGCAGCTTTGATAACCTTTGAACTCATGAATATCGCACTTATTATTTCGTGCAGAATATTCGTTGTTTTGTCGTTCTCGCTAATTATCTCAGCCTCAGTTTAGGTTTGATTAATAAGTCATTATTTAATTTTTTATTTTCACTGTTAATTTTCTGTGTGTATTTATACGGAACTAATAATTTAATGGTGAGGATTCGTGACATCTAAATAAAATAGATTTCGACCTGATCGGAATGTATTGAAAGGTATTATTATGGAAAACTTCAAACATCTACCAGAACCGTTTCGTATTCGTGTTGTAGAGCCAGTAAAAAGAACAACTCGCGCCTATCGTGAACAAGCCATTGTCGACGCGGGCATGAACCCATTTTTGCTCGACAGTGATGATGTGTTCATCGATTTGCTGACCGACAGCGGTACGGGTTCAATCACACAACGTATGCAAGCAGCGATGTTGATGGGTGATGAAGCCTACAGCGGCAGTCGCAGTTACTATGCACTGTCGAATGCGGTGAAAGATATCTTCGGCTATGAGCTGACTATTCCTACTCACCAAGGGCGTGGCGCAGAGCAGATTTACATTCCGGTTCTGATCAAGAAGCGTGAAATGGAGAAGGGGTTGGATCGTAGTAAAATGGTCGCCTTGTCGAACTACTTCTTTGATACCACGCAAGGCCACACTCAAGTAAATTGCTGCGTGGCGAAGAACGTTTATACCAAAGAAGCGTTCGACACCTCAGTGAATTCCGACTTCAAAGGCAACTTCGATATCGTCAAATTGGAAGAAGCTATCTTAGAAGCGGGCGCGGCCAACGTTCCTTACATCGTGAGCACTATTACTTGTAACTCGGCTGGTGGACAACCTGTTTCGATCGCTAACCTCAAAGCCGTATACGAAATCGCTCAGAAGTACGATATTCCAGTGATCATGGACTCTGCTCGCTACGCTGAAAATGCCTACTTCATCCAGCAGCGTGAAGCCGGTTATCAAGATTGGACTATCGAACAGATCACGCGTGAGTCATACAAATACGCGGATGGTTTAGCCATGTCTGCCAAGAAAGATGCGATGGTACAAATGGGCGGCTTGTTATGCTTTAAAGACGACTCTTTCATGGATGTGTATACAGAGTGTCGAACCTTGTGTGTCGTGCAGGAAGGTTTCCCAACCTATGGTGGCTTAGAGGGTGGTGCGATGGAGCGCCTTGCGGTTGGTCTTTATGACGGCATGCGCCAAGATTGGTTAGAGTACCGTATTGGTCAGGTTCAATACCTTGTTGATGGCTTAGAAGCGATGGGTATCGTGTGTCAGCAAGCGGGCGGTCATGCTGCGTTTGTCGATGCGGGTAAATTGCTGCCTCATATCCCGGCTGGTCAGTTTCCCGCACATGCTTTGGCGTGCGAACTCTATAAAGTCGCGGGTATCAGAGCGGTTGAGATTGGGTCTTTGCTGCAAGGACGCGACCCAGCAACAGGTGAACAACACCCATGTCCTGCTGAGTTGTTGCGCCTTACCATTCCTCGCGCGACCTACACACAAACACACATGGACTTCATTATCGAAGCATTCGAAAAAGTGAAAGAGAATGCAGGACAAGTGAAAGGGCTCGATTTTACCTACGAGCCGCCGGTGTTAAGACACTTCACTGCGCGCTTGAAAGAGGTTGAAACCGTTGAAAAACAGACAGAAAAAAAGAATGAACAAACGCTCGAAGAAGCATTTTAAAATAAAAACATAAGCGAATAGTCACTAGAAACATAATCAAAGGCTCCCTCGGGAGCCTTTTCTTTTTTTGGATGGTAGGGGAGTTAGGCAGTTAAGCCTTTAAGTAGTTAACCCGTTAAAAGCTGAACTACGCTTGTTTGTTTTTCAGGGTAGACTTCAACATTTGGAATAACCACTGATTCAAAGGTGCGTCTTTTTGCGAGCGGCGGCAGCTCATCACATAGCTCACACCTATGGTTCATGTTCGATTGTTAAAGTTACTCCAACAAAAACACAGATACCAAACGAACAAAGAATTAGAAATACAACGAGGTGATGTATGAACAAGTTAATCGCACTTGGATTGATGGCTTTATCTATGAACACGGCTTTCGCGGCTGACGGTACTTATGCGAGTACTCTCGATATGATGAGAAGCGAAGGCAATCAAGTAAAGGCTGAGCGTGTTGAATCTGATCCAGTGCTTGAAGGAAGAAATGACGCCGCTAATGGCGGAATAAAATTCCAAAAGAACGTTGATCAAGACCAAACGATCCAGCTTACAGGTCGTCGTGATTAACGTTAAAGATGTGCTTACCATTGTCATGAGAAATGCTGGGCCCTCGGGTGCAGCATTTTTCGTTATTGGGTTGTGGAGTATTTTATAAACTCTAGCGATCTAGCCTTGGCATGTTGTGTAACGTGTGGCATTTTGTTGTTCTCTAATTTAAGAACGCGACTCGGTGTTGGTTAAGCATTACAAACCAGTAAGCGAACGCTCGAAAGGACTAGGAATGACTCAAAAAGAAACGGGAATGATTCGTCATATTCTACTGATTAAGTTTAAAGAAAACGCTGAGGCTTCAGAGGTTCAAAAACTAAAGATGTTGTTTGAAGCGATACCAAACAAGGTTGAAGGGGTCACTTCAGTAGAATGGGGATTAAATGACAGCCCTGAAAACAAGAATCAAGGTTATACCCACTCGGTGTTAATGACGTTCGCCGATGAAGAAGGCCGTCAGAATTACCTTCTGCACCCTGAGCATGATGCGCTGAAAGATGTGTTTCGTCCGCTTTTAGAAGACATCATTGTGTTTGATTACTCCCTGTAATTAGGTTCTGAGTAGGTCTCTTGTGTTTTACTTACCTTCGATAATGAAGAGTTAGGGCCTAGCGATTAAGCCCTAACTCAATAAGAAACGACTTACTCTGTTGGCGAAATAGTGACTGGTGCAAACGATGCGACAGCATTCCCGCCTGCGCCCCAGCGGTAGCGAGGCCAGAAGATAACTGTCTGATTGGGGTAGTACGTCTGTTTGTCGTAGTCCAGATAAGGCATCTCAACGAGGTCTATCTGTGGTTCTAAACGACCTTTATGTCATCTACTGTTTACTCTCATTTTTATTCCGTTAACCTGCCAATAGGCAGTAAAGTTAACGCAAAGCGTGAATAAGAATGGCATTACTTTTAAATAATGCCGTTGTGTCACGGTTAAGCTCTAGTCAATTTGATAGCCACTTCTGATTCCAGTTCACTTAATGGTCGAGGTTTACTGAAGTAATAACCTTGCAGCAGATCTATCCCCAGTCCGTTTAGGCGTTGGTTATGATCAGCAGTTTCCACCCCTTCAGCTACAACACGATAGCCCAAGCTTTTACCCATCATGATCATAGTGTTGACGAAGTCTAAGTTGGTCTGCCCTTGAGTTATGTCAGAGATAAATGAACGGTCGATCTTTACTTCACTTAGTGGAAGTTGCTTTAGTAGAGATAGAGAAGAGAATCCCGTGCCAAAATCGTCAAGAGAGATAGAAATTCCTACATCGTGTAGTTCTTTAAGTGAGTTTATGCATAACTCGTAATCGACAATTGCTGCTGACTCGGTTATCTCAATACAGAATAACGTCAAAGGAAGCTGGTATTGGCGAATAGTTCGAATGATTTCTTGAGCGAAGTGAGGCTGTATCAGCTGTTTTGCACTGATATTAATGGAAATATGGCTCATGGTTTGTAGCCATTCAGATCCTTCAACATCCTTACAAACTCGATGAATGATACATTCACCAAGCTTGCTGATTAGGCCAGCTGATTCAGCAACCTCGATAAACTGGTCAGGAGGGACATCCCCCAATGTTGGAGATTCCCATCTTGCTAGTGCTTCAACAGCAGTAATCTTTTCATCTTGCCCACAATATTGAGGTTGGTAGTGCACCTTTATTTCTTGTTGAGCGATGGCACGACTGAGTTGGTGCTCTATTTCGATTATGTTTTCCGTCTCTTTTGCCATTGACCTTTGAAAGTTGAGATAGCTTTGTCCTCCCAGCTTTTTAGCTTGATACATGGCAATGTCGGCCTGCTTAATTAATTCTTCGGCACTTACGCCATCATAAGGATACATAGCGATGCCTAGGCTTCCTTGGCTGATAATCTCAATATCATCAACGATCAATGGGCTTTGAACGGCATTTAAAATCTGCGTGGCGAGTGCGTTGATGTCTGCTTCGGAACTGACATTACACAAAAACAAGAATTCGTCACCTCCCAAACGTGCGACAAGGTGTTCACTTGATAGCACGTTCTGAATATGTTTGGTCACGTGGCAAAGAAGTGCATCACCGACGTGATGACCAAAAGAGTCGTTGATAATCTTAAAACGGTTAAGATCCATCAACATGACCGCGCGTTTTTGGTTAGGTCGATTCACAATGTGTTGCGCGATGCTTTCCATTATTTTCCGGCGATTAGCGATGCCAGTAAGCGCATCATAATACGCCATGTGTTGAATCTTTTCCGCATCTTCTCGCTCTTGAGTTACATCCGTCATTGAGCCAATGAAGCGCACAGCCTGCCCTTCTGCATTATGAACCGCTGAGCCATTGGCATGAACCCAGATATATCCGCGATGTTGCGTCTTCATCCTGAATTCACATTTGAACGGTACTTCTTCGTTTAAGTGGTTATGAATGGCGGACTCGAGAAGTTCTAAGTCTTCTGAGTGTATATATTGGAACAGATGGTCACATCCTAACTTACGATCAGAAAAGGTATCTTGACAGCCAATCATTTTGGTTAACCGACTGTTCCAGACAAGAGTATTGGTTAGTAAGTCCCAATCCCAGATACCATCGTTTGAGCTGTTAGATACTACTTTGAGCTGTTGCAACAACTGTTGGGAGTTCTTCTGACGATTGTTACTTGTATTGATAAGCTCGTCGCGCTCGATGAACAGTGCGAGCATATCTAAATAATTATTGAATACCGATTGTGTACCGATATCTTGGTGATCTTGCAATGAATCAACAACAGCGACGAGCTTCCAGTGATCTTCTTGCCCTGAGTTGATAGGAAGAATGGAAGCAACGAAATGATCATAGCGTTCGAAAAATGGGAAATTGCGAATATCGTCTTGAATATCTGTTTGTTGCGGTAGGGTAGTTGGCTGAGTCATGCCTTTTTCTACCCATTTCCTAATAGTGTATTGCTCCGAATTACACTCAGCGAGACAGGCCCAGTCAAGATTGTTTCCGTAAAGGCTTTGAGCATCTCTAATTGAGTCAAAACCTCCTTGTGCTTGTGAATAGAAATTTTCGAATATCTCAGCGGGAGAACGCCCTTGCACATTTAAGAGGATTTGGCGAGTTGAGTTGATATCTTCTTTATGTTCGAGATCTGGGTTTGTGTTACCGCAAGACTGATGAACGATGAGCTTTTGCGGGACACTATTATTGGCATTATTAAAAGGCTTCCCAGAAATACGTTCCAACACGCGGTGAAATACTTGCGTCGCTAGAAGCTCAAGCTGTTGGTCTACTGTTGTTAACTTGGGATTGAATTGTTGACCGACGAAAATATTATCAATGCCTACGATGGCGACATCGTCAGGTACCGAGATATTGCTGTGAGACAGTTGCTCCATCATACCTACAGCATTGTGGTCAGTTGCGCAGATAACCGCAGTGCATTTGGATTTACGCTGTATAAATTCTATTGCGGCTTCTCGTCCCCCAGATAGAGAACAATTCGACACGCGGAAGAAATGGCGTTGGTTGAATGAGCCTTTATGATCAATCACCGTGCGTTGGTACGCTTTGAAGCGAGACCTGATATCATTAACAGTGAGATCGCCACAAAAGCCGATTTCTTCGTGTCCTTGACTTTGTAACCATTCATAGAGCTTAGTGACACCATCGCTTTGCACACTATAATACTGCTCAACGGGCAGCGGCGCATAGCTTGCTCCAATAGAAATGACTGGAATGTTTGCGTTTATAGCTTCTTCGATCAACTTTACTGTCGCTGCATGGAGAACGACCACAAGGGCATCGAGATGATTAAAATATATAGGAAGTTTAAAATCTCTTCGCTCACCCGAGCGGATGAAGATCAGATTGACTTTATGGTTTTTCGCAAGCCTTCTAAGGGTTGCATTTAGCTCGCCCATGTAGAAGCCACTGAGCATAGGCAGCACAATGCCAACGGTAGGACGTTTTTTAGATGTAACAATAGTCATGTTATTAGCCGGTCGAAAGTTGTGTTGTGTAGAACTGTTTTCGGGGGAGAATAGGTATCTTTTTATTATTTCTTCCATGCTCTACTAAGCGAGCTTGAAAATAAACTTACGGCAAAAGGAAATGCAAAACCACGCACAATCCGAGTAAGTCTAACTCATATATTTGAGAGGTTACTCAGAAGCGGTCCTCAATTTATGGACATGACTTAAGCGACTGATCTGTTCTGACAGTACCTAGAATAACCGGAACGGATTATGACTAGAAACGCAGAAACCACTCTCCTGAATTTAATTGCAACAATAAATGGCATACAAACGTAGAGGTAGCGCACAGAATCGAAAAAAGGGATATCGTGATCACATAATCATTGATCTAGCCGAGAGTGAGATAGTGGCGAGAGTTCGATAATTCGTTGTCGGATCTAAATTAGAACTGTAAATCTAATTTCTAAGTAGTTGTTATCTCAGGAAGAGTTTTTGTGCTATGCGCCCCTATATTAAATACATTATCCCTATTTTAATTCCTTTCATTATCCTCGTCATGCCGCTATCAGCGTTTCCATTTGAAGGCCTTACGATTATTCAACAACGCGTTATTGCGATCTTTTTATTAGCGGCATTGTGCTGGGTGTTCGAGCCCATCCCGATCTACGCGACGTCTGTTGTTATTATCGTTCTGCAATTATTGATGTTGTCGGATAAAGGGCTGATCTTTTTAAGGTTTGAGCATGGGGAGGAACATTTTGGTGAGCTGTTAAAATACAGCGATATCATGGCGACATTCGCTAGTCCAATCATCATGTTGTTTTTAGGCGGTTTTTTCTTAGCGATGGCCGCCACTAAATATCGATTAGACGTAAACTTAGCTCGCGTGTTGTTGAAGCCATTTGGACAAGACCCAAAGTTTGTGATGCTCGGCTTAATGTTGATCACCGGTATCTTTTCGATGTTTATGTCTAACACGGCAACAACGGCAATGATGCTCTCTATTTTAACGCCGGTACTGGCTGTGTTTGGTCCGAAAGACCCCGGTCGTGTAGCGTTTGCGCTTTGTATCCCGGTTGCCGCTAACATCGGTGGCATTGGTACCCCGATCGGTACCCCTCCGAACGCTATCGCACTTAAATATTTAGTTGGCGATAACCTAATTACGTTCGGCGAATGGATGGCATTTGGTGTGCCGTTTGTCATTATTATGATGGCGTTAGCGTGGTTTTTAATCGGCTTTATGTACAAAGCTGACCAAAAGAAAATCGAACTAAGTATTAAAGGTAAATTCCTTAAAACACCCAAAGCTATTGCGGTGTACGTCACTTTTGCGCTGACCATCATTCTTTGGTTAATGGGTTCAAGCCATGGCATGAACTCTTACACCGTCGCTCTGATTCCTGTCGCTGTGTTCTCACTCACAGGGATCATCAATAAAGAAGACCTGAAGAAAATTTCTTGGGACGTATTGTGGCTTGTATCAGGTGGTATTGCGCTTGGTTTAGCGCTCGATAAAACTGGCTTAGCAAAGCTCGTGGTACACAGTATTCCGTTTGATAGCTACTCACCCTATGTGGTGTTGTTCGGAGCGGCGTTCTTGTGTTTGGTAATGGCAAACTTTATGTCTCATACCGCAACGGCTAACTTGTTAATGCCAATTATGGCGGCATTAGGTTCGTCTATGGCTTCACTCACGCCACTAGGCGGTGAGCTAACGTTAATTTTGGTTGTGACTTTTGCCGCTTCATTAGGTATGTCGCTGCCAATCAGTACGCCACCGAATGCGTTGGCTCATGCCACTGGTCATGTGCAAAGTAATCAAATGGCCAGAATCGGTATTATTTTGGGTGTGGTTGGTGTGCTACTGAGTTTTGTTATGGTGTGGGTGCTACATTCAATTGGTCACATAGGATAACGATACGTGTATCAACAAAAGCTAGAAGCACTTATCGAGCGCTATTTTAACCAAACAGAACGTCGGGTGACGTGCTGTGCCGGTAACACCATTATTGAACAATCAGCGTTAAACACTCGTTTATATTATGTGTTTAGTGGAGAACTGGAAGGGTTTTATACCGATGCGAATACACCGCAAGTGCGAGTATTTAGCGCGGGTAGTGGGGCTTTTATAGGCGTTCATAGCTTCTTTTCAGGTAATTGGACAGCATCTTCAACGGTTGTTGCTAAAACCGATGTTGAGTTAGCGTGGATCGATAAAGACACGCCTGCAGAAGATGAACGTAAATTTGGTCCTCTTACCGCACAGTTCACACCTGTAATTGTCAATGAGTTGTCGCGTCGTCAACGCCGCGCAACACAAGAAGCGATAGCGAAACAAAAAGCGCTAGAGAAGTTACATACTGCTGAGCAAATGACGACCTTGGGTCAATTGGCTGCAGGGATTGCTCATGAGCTTAACAACGCTATTGGTGTCGTAAATAGTAAATCTGGTCGACTTGAAACGGTCATCATGGATCTGCTTGAAGAAGTGCATCCAGAAGCCAGTCAATTTTTCGATTTTGGGTTAATGCATGGTCAGAAAACGTCGTCGTCAGAAGCACGAACACGTGGGCGACAATTTGAAAGAAAATATGGTTTAGACAAAAACATTGCTCGCTCTCTTGCAAAGGCGATTCCAATTGATGCTTTATCTGCAACAGACGTTATTTCAAAGCATTGGCTGAAAAAACCAGAAGAAGCGATTCGTTTTTGGCAGATGGGCTGTGATTTACATGATTTGCGTTTGGCATCTAGACACACCGTCGGCATCGTAAAATCGGTTAAACAACTTGGCAGAGTTGATATCGACACCGAAGAAGCGGTTGATATTAACGACTCCATTAACCATGCCTTATCGTTGCTACAAAGTGAGTTACGTAGAGTGTCTGTGCGATTGAGCCCTGCGGATTTACCGTCTTTTAAAGGCTCGAAAACAGAGCTCGTTCAGATTTGGGTCAACATTGTAAAGAATGCTTGTGATGCAATGTCGAATTCAGACGATGCCGCAATAGAGATTCAAACCAGATTAAGTAAGAAAAGGATATTAGTTACGATCGCGAATAACGGCCCTGAGATAGACGAGGCGACTCGTAGAAAGGTATTTCAGCCCAACTTCACCACTAAAAAAGGTGGTTTATCGTTTGGATTGGGCTTGGGTTTATCAGTAGTTAAGCGGATTGTGGCAGGTTATGGCGGAAGTATTATTGTGAAAAGTGATGCTTCTAAAACGGTATTTAGAATCAAGTTACCAATAGAGGGTGAACATGGAGAAGCTTAATTTAATCTGTGTCGATGACCAGAGAGAAGTACTGAGCGCAGTGATACAAGATTTAGAGCCGCTGGCGAGTTGGCTGAATATTGAAGATTGTGAATCAGCGCAAGAAGTGCTTGATCTCATTGATGAACTTGACGCAGAAGGCGAACACATTACCGTCATCGTGTCTGATCATGTGATGCCAGGGAAAACGGGTGTGGAGTTACTCACTGAAGTGTTCCATGACAGTCGCTTTCCGAATACCAAGAAAATTCTTCTTACGGGGCAGGCCACTCATACTGATACCATCAATGCGATTAATGCAGCAGGCATCGACCGTTACTTTGAAAAGCCTTGGCAAGCAAGCACATTGGTTGAGTGCATTCGTACCCTTGTCACTGAGTATATATTTGATCAAGGACTTGATTACACAGACTATCAGAATGAGCTCGACCAGCAGGTTGTGTTGAGACGCTTACGCTAGTCTTTTATGTTAGCGACTTACGCCAGTCATTTATGTCAGTCGCTTGAAATCATATGCACCGAAGGACGCTTTCTGAAGGTTTTTTTCTTTGAAAGATCTAATCTTTCGGTGCCTATATTACCTATCTCTTTTGGTCGTTCAGGTTTTAGTACTCAGTGATTAACACACTGGTTGCTGGCTTAAGTCTAAAACTCATACGCTACGCCAGACCAAGACCAACAGATGCATTGTGTCTTCTTCAAGAACGATTCCCTGAACATGCAGCAGAGCTAAAATGGGTCGCAGAGTTCCCGTGTCGTTTGTTAGAAAAGTAAGTCGAAATTATTCAAAAGTGATTCCTAACGCGTGGGACGTGGAGTTCTAAGCCAAATCGGTACTTACAACGTAAAGGACTAGGCTTTTCACGGCTTACTGCGTAATAATGCATTCGCCCACAAGTGGGGGTTTATAGTCAGTAGGATTTTAAAATGAGTGAGATTGCTCGCTTTATATCTGGTGAAGCGCCGGATAAATTTGGTCGAAATATAGAACAGTTATTGGCTTACAATCATTTTTGGTTGGAGCATGACCATAAGTACATTCAAGTGTTCTTCCCAATAGATGAGGGGACTAAGTTTAATCAACATACCCCGTTGGTTACTCAAGAAGATAAGGTGCTTTTTGCTAATTCAGAAGCGCTCCGCACAGCTCATCTACAAGTGCTTGACCTGATGCTTGAGTTTTGGGGTATGCAGCGAAACGGGAGTGAAATATCTTCATCGTTACCACTTAGCCCGGCTAATCACGTATGGTTAAAGAATCATGACCATAACCAGCTAAGGTTAACGCGAGCCATTCGCAGTTTATATTTGTTGGGCAATGAGGAAGTTGCAACCAACTTATGTGGCTTCTTGATCGCAGCAGCGAACGAAACCGGTTCTGTCTCTGATAAAACGGTGCAATATTGGCGTAATGCGTTAAATGGTTAGAAGTCCGCAATAGCCAATGGGATTATCGACTTTCAGCACATGACAGTAGCAATAGATTTGATGGTCGTTGGCATTTAACCAATGGCCGTGTAAAGGCACTTGGTTTATAGAAAAAGCCAATGACATGTAGGGCCGTAAACGCATTATATACTTGGAATAACTTAAACAATTTCCACACGCATGTGTACGATTTAGTTTAAAGATATAGATAGGAAAACCCATGAGGATTGTGATTTTTATCGTTACAGTGATTTTAGTTAAATCAATTGAAGCAAAGTTTGGGCACACCTATAACATCTTTTCAGATCCACTTGATATCAAGTTAGCCGCTCTTGATTTTGTCTTGTGGGTTTCAGTCTACTTTGGTTTATCTCTTGTTTATGAGAAGGGCAAAGGCATCCTGACTAAAATGGGTAAAGTTAAGAATCCTTAATGGGTTGTATGAATTAGCCGAACAAGATGTTTATGGTAAATTCTAATTATTAATGAAGTTGTACATGGAGGTGCAATGAACATCGGAATTTATATTTATAATCAAGCAGAAGTTCTCGACTTCTCTGGGCCATTTGAAGTCTTTAGTACGGCAAAGCGCTTAGGTGCTGAAGATCTAAATGTATTCATGGTTTCTCAGCACGCCGAGCCAGTTGTTGCCCGTGGTGGGTTTAAAGTTCTGGCTGACTACTCGATACAAAATCATCCAGAGATAGATTTGTTAATGGTCGTTGGTGGTGTGCACACTGACGAAATGAACAAACGAAATGTACTCGATTGGTTAGCTTCTGTTTCAGGTTCAGCCTCGCAAGTAGCGTCTGTTTGTACTGGTGCGTTTCTTTTGGCTAAAGCTGGTTTACTTGAGGGATTAGCAGTCACTACTCATTGGGAAGATATTTCTGACTTAGCGTTACAGTTTCCATGTTTAGATGTGATCAGTGATAAACGATGGGTGACATCAGGCAAATTTACAACTTCTGGAGGGATTTCTGCAGGTATAGATATGAGCTTACATTTAGTATCAGTACATTACGGTCTGCAATTTTCCTCGAAAGTAGCGCGTCAAATGGAGTACAGTTGGCATGAATGTACATAACTAACCCTTCTAAAATGATTCAACATATTTGGCATTTTTCAATGCCGTACTCAGGTGTGATTTAAAACAAGGACAGAGTATGGAAGTAAGGTTAGTCAAAGCCTCAGACCCTAAGTTCGCTGAATCGATCACCAAAACGAATATGGCGAGTTACTATCAGGCTCGTGGCATCGCTTGGGGTCATAGTCAGTTTTTACGCAGCTGGGGTGAGCTGGATAACTATGAAATTTATGTGGGGGATCGCCGTATTGGTGTTGTTCGCTTCAGTTACGCTAGTGGTACAACGTTTCTTAGGGACTTGCAGATATTAGCTGACTGTCAAGGTCAAGGTTTTGGCTCTAAGTGTCTCGATTTGGCTATTGAACATGCGAACAATCAAGCATCGGCTCAGTTAGTGTTGCGCGTGTTCAGTGAGAACCCCGCCATTAAGCTTTATCAATCAAAAGGTTTTACTCAGTTGTCTGAAGTGAAAGGGCTCGTTGAAATGGAGCTGCCTTTAGGGTCATCATTGAGAGAGTGTCATGGATAACCGTATCCAACTAAATTTTGTTAAATACTTATTTTCAGAGTTGCTGTTTATTGTTATTGCACTAGGTCTTGTCTATTGGATATCAGACGGTGATCGTTCATCGCTGCTAACCATAGGGCTGATAATTTGTGTTCCTCCATTAATAAAAATTCTAATGTTGTGGTGGAAGCTTCGCGATAGCTCGTTTGAAATCACGAACGGTCATGTACGTTTAAATGGCGTTGCTTGTGATGTGACTTTACAGCGTAGCTTTCTTCCGTTTGAAATTGGCTCATTCATCAAGCTTTCATACACGAAAGGTGCAATGCAGAAACACAATATTTACCTTTCTAAAGGCGCAATGAGCAAAGAAGAATGGAGCCGTATGTTAGCGTGTCGAACTAGGTCGCCATAAAGAAGCGACATCGCTGTTACTTGAGCTTTTAGTTTCCACGACGAATAGCGATGCGATTAAAGAGTACCAACGAGCGATCTCTTTATATGCTCAAGACCTAGATAAAACCTGGTAAGCAGCGCGTAAAGCTCATTAACTCACATAACAAAAAGCCTAAGCATCAATATGATACTTAGGCTTAAAGGCATAGTTTTTGTTCTTTAGGAAAGCGTTACGCTGAAAGCTCTTTACGAACGATCTCTGCGCCAGCACTTAGCGCATTAAGCTTCGCTGAGGCTATCTCGCGAGGTAGGGGAGCCATGCCGCAGTTGGTGCAAGGGTAGAGCTTGTCGGCATCAACGTACTTAAGTGTTTCACGTAGAGTGCTAGCCACTTCTTCCGGTGTTTCAATCGAATCGGTTGCAACATCAATCGCACCGACCATTACTTTCTTGCCTCGTACGAGCTCAAGCAGCTCAAGAGGTACATGAGAGTTGTGACACTCTAAAGAGATAATGTCGATATTCGATTGCTGCAGCTTAGGGAAGACTTCTTCGTATTGGCGCCACTCGGTGCCTAATGTCTTTTTCCAATCCGTATTCGCTTTAATGCCGTAGCCATAACAAATATGGACTGCTGTTTCGCACTTAAGCCCTTCAATGGCTCTTTCCAAACAAGCGATTCCCCAATTGTTCACTTCATCAAAAAACACGTTAAACGCAGGTTCATCGAACTGAATAATATCCACGCCTGCCGCTTCAAGTTCTTTGGCTTCTTCGTTGAGGATCTTTGCAAATTCCCACGCCAGTTTTTCACGGCTTTGGTAATGCGCATCGTAAAGTGTATCAATCATGGTCATAGGCCCCGGCAGAGCCCATTTGATCGGTTGGTCGGTTTGCTGACGTAAGAACTTCGCATCTTCAACAAACACAGATTTCTGACGAGAAACTGGGCCTACAACCGTCGGTACACTCGCATCGTAACGGTCGCGGATTTTAACGGTTTCACGCTTTTCAAAATCAACGCCATTCAGGTGTTCAATGAAGGTCGTTACAAAGTGTTGACGTGTTTGTTCGCCGTCACTCACAATATCAATGCCTGCTTGCTGTTGCTCGTGCAGAGAGACACGCAGCGCATCTTGTTTACCGTCTGTGAGTTCATCGCCTTGAAGTTTCCATGGCGACCAAAGCGTCTCTGGTTGTGCAAGCCAAGACGGTTTCGGCAAGCTGCCCGCTGTTGAAGTCGGTAATAGTGTTTTCATAATAATATTGCCTATCCTTGGGTGGTTTGAGAGCGCAATAGACGATTAAAGTGCGTAATTTGCCGACCAGTTCTCTAGAACTGATTGGTATGGCTTAATGAACTTCTCTTCTGCGAATTTACCTTGTTCAACAGCTAGCTGGCTTCGTTCTTCACGGTCGTACACGATTTGAGTCAGCGAGTGATCCAAGTTTTTCAAGTTTGGTTGGTAACAGTTACCCGCAACCGCGTTCGCGTTGTAAATCTCAGGTCGGTAGATCTTCTGGAACGTACCCATGGTACTGATGGTGCTGATAAGCTCTAGGTTAGAGTAATCGTTCAGCAGATCACCAAAGAAATAGAAGGCCAAAGGTGCAACACTGTTAGGCGGCATGAAATAACGAACCTGTAAGCCCATCTTTTTGAAATATTGTTCAGTTAAAGAAGACTCATTCGGTTGGTATTCAAAACCTAATACTGGGTGTTGGTTTTCAGTGCGGTAATAGGTTTTATTATCTGACACGCTTAAGCAAATAACAGGTCGTTTATTAAAGTTCTTTTTGTAAGCGTCAGAGTTAACGAAATATTTAAAAAGCTTACCGTGTAAGTCACCAAAATCTTCTGGAATGCTGAATTTATCTTGGCCTTTATTATGATCCAATAGACGTACGCTAAAGTCATAATCTCGAACATAAGAAGAGAAGTTATTTCCGATAATGCCTTCAATACGCTCGTTAGTTTTACGGTCTACAATATTGGTTTTCAGCACTTCAATTGAAGGGAATGCTTCGCCGTTGCTTTCAATATCCATATCAACAGAAATGATTTCAAGCTCAACAGAGTAGCGGTCGCCCTTAGGGTTATCCCCAGGGCGGGATCGCACTTT
>NZ_JBFRJZ010000098.1:0-35766 GCF_041469125.1 Vibrio sp. 10N.286.51.E5
ATTTTTACTTTAATTGGTATCACCCACATATGAACAGCGTTAAGCAGCTTGGTATGGGCTTGGTTGGTCTAATTATCGTTGAGGAGAGCATTCCAGTGCCGTTTGATGAAGAGCACGCACTGATGCTTAAACATTGGCATATAGATAAGAAAGGCCAATGGAAAGATCTAATGATCCCACGACTCAGTGCTCGTATGGGTACGCCAGGAGAGTGGAGTAGCGTTAATGGAATACATGAGCCTGTCTATGAGTTAAAACAACATGCAACAACCAGGCTACGTATCGCTAATGTCGACAATACGATCACTTACCCTATAGCTGTCGAAGGGGCTGAGGCATGGGTGATTGCCATTGATGGTAACCCTGTAAAAACACCTTATAAGCTGACGCAACATAAAATTGGTCCAGGGATGCGAGTGGATATTGGACTGATAGCACCCAAAGCCGGTGGGCGAGTTAGCGTCCTTCAAATGAAAGGACGCTTTCCTTTCTCTTTGTGTGAGTTCGAGGTTGTAGATTCAACCCTTGTTGAGAATCGCTCTCTGCCTTCTTTACCCCTTAATCCTGTGCCCAATTTAGATTTGGCTAATGCAGAAGAAATCGACTTTTTATTTGAATGGGAAGGGGCGGTTTCTCCAGTATCTAAAGATGGAAAATCTATGCCTAAGTTTTGGCTAACTAATAAACGAGCATGGGAGGGGATGAGCAAAGATAATATCCCTGAACCGTTGGCGACTTTAGAGCTGGGAAAAACCTATATATTCGATCTTAAGAACGTCACTCAATATCATCACCCGATTCATATTCACGGCCATACATTCACTGTATTGGAACTTGATGGGAAGAAGGTTGAAGAGCCTTTCCATACCGATACAGTGTTACTTGGAAAAAACGGCCGAGCTAAAGCCGCATTTGTTGCAGACAACCCTGGCCGCTGGATGTATCACTGTCATGTTATCGAACACATGAAAACGGGTTTGATGGGATATATTGAAGTTAAGTGACACCTGTAACGTTTAATATTTGCGCATGCATTCTTAGTTTCTACCCTCGCTTTTATCGGCGTTAAAGCTAGAATATAGGGATTATTGTTTGGGAGGATTCATGGGTCAGTTATCTATTCTAGGTTTTATCGCCATCGGTGGCGCGTTTGGTGCTTGTTCACGTTACTTGATTTCAGAGTTATGCGTTGTGATGTTAGGGCGTGGTTTTCCTTACGGTACGCTGACTGTTAACGTAATTGGCTCTTTGATTATGGGATTGCTCATCGCCGCGTTTGAAAATGAGATGGTTGCGACGGAGCCGTGGAGACAAATTATCGGTCTTGGTTTCCTTGGAGCCCTGACGACATTTTCTACGTTTTCGATGGATAACGTGCTTCTTATGCAGCAGGGTGCGTTCTTCAAGATGGGGCTCAATGTACTGCTCAATGTGGTTCTCAGTATTTCAGCCGCATGGATCGGCTTCCAACTTCTGATAAAGTCTTAAAACTTTCTTACGATTTGTTAACAACTCGGCTTGGTTTATCCAAGCCGTTTTTATATACTCGATCATACTTGTCGGAGTGCCATATGGCTGAGACCGTTAACTCGGGATCCGTTGAACCTGATCAGGCTAATACCTGCGAAGGGAACAAGAGTAGATATCTAACTAGAATCCTTCTAGAGATCTATCTCCAGATCACAACTGTATTTTCTTGCTGTGATCCCTCTTGTAGCATCTTATCCGTCAAGCATTTTTATCCCTATAAATAATGGCTAAAAGCCAAGGAAAAATGCTATGTCGAGTCGTAAACAAGCAAGACTGGAAGCGAAGAATTTCATTGATTCTTTATCCGTACAACCTTATCCAAATTCAAAAAAAGCTTACATCCAAGGATCTCGCGAGGACATTCAAGTCCCTGTACGAGAAATATCACTAGCAGATAGCCTTGTTGGTGGTACCAAAAAAGAGCCTGTATTCGAACCTAATGCACCAATTCATGTATACGACACTTCTGGTGTTTATACTGATCCTACGCACGAAATTGACCTTTACAGTGGCCTTCCTAAGTTACGAGAGCAATGGATTGAAGAGCGCGGTGATACAGAACTATTAGACGATGTAAGCTCTGTTTATACCAAAGAGCGTTTAGAAGATGAAACTCTAGACGACCTTCGTTACGGTAATCTGCCTAGAATTCGTCGCGCGACTGGCGATCAATGTGTTACTCAGCTGCACTATGCTCGTCAGGGGATTATTACTCCTGAGATGGAGTACATTGCGATACGTGAGAACATGGGACGTCAGAAATTTGCTGATGAGCAGTTGAACCACCAACACCCTGGCCATAACTTTGGCGCAAACCTGCCAAAAGAAATCACCCCTGAGTTCGTGCGTAAAGAAGTCGCTGAAGGCCGAGCTATAATTCCGTCGAACATTAATCACCCTGAATCCGAGCCGATGATTATTGGCCGAAACTTCTTAGTGAAAGTGAACGCTAATATCGGTAACTCTTCAGTAAGCTCTTCGATTGAAGAAGAAGTTGAGAAGCTAGTATGGTCGACTCGTTGGGGTGGCGATACCGTGATGGACCTTTCTACCGGTCGTAATATTCACGAGACTCGCGAATGGATACTACGTAATAGCCCAGTACCAATTGGTACGGTTCCTATGTATCAAGCGCTTGAAAAAGTGAACGGCGTTGCGGAAGACCTTAACTGGGAAGTGATGCGTGATACCTTGATTGAACAAGCAGAGCAGGGTGTTGATTACTTTACTATCCACGCAGGCTTATTGCTTCGCTACGTTCCTATGACCGCTAAACGTGTGACTGGTATTGTCTCTCGTGGCGGCTCTATCATCGCTAAATGGTGTCTTGCTCATCACCAAGAAAGCTTCCTTTATACCCACTTCCGTGAGATCTGTGAGATCTGTGCGAAGTACGATGTCGCTCTGTCATTGGGTGACGGTCTACGTCCAGGTTCGATTGCTGATGCCAATGATGAAGCTCAATTCTCCGAATTACGTACTTTGGGTGAGTTGACTAAGGTTGCTTGGGAATACGACGTGCAGGTGATCATTGAAGGCCCTGGACATGTACCAATGCACCTAATTAAAGAGAACATGGACGAGCAGTTAGAGCACTGCCATGAAGCACCGTTCTATACATTAGGTCCATTGACTACCGATATTGCCCCTGGTTATGACCACATTACCTCTGGAATTGGCGCGGCGATGATTGGTTGGTACGGCTGTGCGATGCTCTGTTATGTAACCCCTAAAGAGCATCTAGGCTTACCAAACAAAGAAGATGTCAAGACTGGCCTGATTACTTACAAGCTGGCAGCACACGCTGCAGACTTGGCTAAAGGACATCCGGGTGCACAAATCCGAGATAATGCTTTATCAAAGGCTCGTTTCGAATTCCGTTGGGAAGACCAATTCAACCTTGCTCTTGATCCGGAAACTGCGCGCTCTTTCCATGATGAAACCTTACCGCAAGAGTCGGGGAAGGTTGCTCACTTCTGCTCAATGTGTGGTCCTAAATTCTGTTCAATGAAGATCTCTCAAGAAGTTCGAGAGTACGCGAAAGACACTGAACAATTGGCAGCTGATCAGGCTATCGAGATTAAGATGCTTGATAATCCGTTGGAAGGGATGCGTCAGAAATCACAAGAGTTCCGTGATACTGGCTCTGAACTTTATCACCCTGCAGTAGGCGCAAAAGAAGTTCAATTAGAGGAATAATGACAGTGAAGATTCTTATCCCATCTCAAAATATTGAGCTAACGGGAGAGGTGCAAAGCTGTCTATTGGTTGCTAAGCGACAAGGCTTGGCAACCGATGCAGTTGAGTTGGGTGTAAGCCCAACTCAATGCTTCTCTATCGTTGATGCTCAGCAAGCGTTATCTATTGGTTTTGCTCATGATGTTGATTCATTGGCGGAGTGTCGCTCAAGTGAGCTTGATCATATCGTTTATTACAGTCATTCAGTGGCGCTAGCTGGTGTCCGCGATGCCTTGGCACAAACTCCGAATACCATCTATATCGGTGTCTTAGATGACTCAGCTGCATTGGATATCTGGTCACAGCTAGATTCTAATCGTGCTATCAAGAGTGAAACTCCAGCTCATCAGGAGTTAGATAGTCGTGGCCACTTTGCTTGGTTACTTACTTTGTTGGCGTTGGAATTCCCATTAGAAGATGCACTGGTTTTAGCTCGCGCAGCATCTAGTGTTTCACGTGGAACATGGCCAGCAAACTATCAAAACTTTCCTATTCCCGTTCTCGAAGATGAGCGACTGGATATTAGTGTTGGTTGGGCGCACCAAGGAACATCACTGTCGTTCCCGGAATTGAGTAAGAGTAGCCTAGGACTATACCCAGTGGTTGATGATGTTGAGTGGATCGAAAGGCTGCTCAAGCTTGGAATTAACACAGTTCAACTGCGTATTAAGAACCCACAGCAAGCAGATTTAGAACAACAAATCGCGCGATCTATCGAACTCGGTAGAGAGCACAACGCTCAGGTTTTTATCAATGACTATTGGCAATTGGCACTTAAGCATGATGCTTTTGGTGTTCATTTGGGGCAAGAGGACATCGAAGAATCCAACCTATCTCAACTGAGCCAAGCTGGTATTAAGATCGGTCTATCGACTCATGGTTATTACGAGTTGCTACGCATTGTGCAAATCAACCCAAGCTATATTGCGCTGGGGCATATATTCCCAACCACCACTAAGCAGATGCCATCGAAGCCTCAAGGACTTGTGCGTTTATCTCTCTATCAGCAGCTGATTGATACTATCCCATACACAGAAGAACTCACCGGTTATCCGACAGTTGCGATTGGTGGAATTGACCAGTCGACGGCCGCACAGGTGTGGAGTTGTGGGGTATCGAGCCTTGCTGTTGTACGTGCGATTACGTTAGCCGAAGACCCAAAACAAGTGATTGAGTTCTTCGAAGCATTAATGGCTGACCGTTCTTCAGGTGCTGCTAAAGAGGTAACTCAGGAGCTAAGTCATGCTGAATGATTTCGAATTCATTCGTTATCAACGACAACTCGCACTTCCTGAAGTGGGTGAGCAAGGGCAACGCAATCTATTAGATAGCCATGTATTGGTCATCGGTTGTGGTGGCTTAGGCAATGCTGCGGCTCTCTATCTTGCGGCTTCCGGTATCGGGAAAATCGTATTAGTTGATGATGATTGTGTGGATTCGTCTAACCTTCAACGACAAGTTGCGTTCAAGGAAAGCCAGTTAGGTTCGCCTAAGGTCGAAGCTCTGAAGCAAAAACTGACTGAGCTTAATGGTCGAAACCAAGTGAGAACCATCAATAGGCGAATGACTCAGAGCCAGCTTGAGCTTGAGGTGATGCTCGCTGATTTGGTGTTGGATTGTACTGACAACTTTGAGTCACGTCAGCAGGTTAACCAAGCATGTTTTGGTAGCAAGACACCTTTGGTTTCTGGTTCTGCGATCGGATGGAAAGGTCAGTTTATTGTTTTTGATTATCAGAAGCAGAAAGGGTGCTATCACTGTTTGTTCCCGTTCAGTCATCATCCACAAACGACACGTTGTAGCGATAGCGGCATCATCGGCCCAGTCGTTGGCACTATAGGTAACCTCCAAGCACTGGCTGCTATTCAACGCCTTAGCACTGGCGAGTTCCAAGTTGCAACACATCAACTCAAACTGTTTGATGGCCAGACGATGAACTGGCAAAACTTAAGTGTCACTCAAGATAGTGAATGCCCCGTTTGCTGCACATCTACAGTTAACTATTTAGAAGAAGAAACCCAATGAGCAATATAACGATCTCTATCAATGAGCAACCAGAACAGGTTGCACAATCGTCGTCTCTAGCGGATATCATCCAAGCGCTTTCACTACCCGATCTGGGTTGTGTCTTTGCTATCAATAATGCGGTTGTCCCGCGTAGTCAGTGGCAACAAAGGGTCGTCAATGAAGGCGATGCTATTTCTCTTTTCCAAGCTATTGCAGGAGGCTAACTATGTTAACTATCGCAGATAAAACATTTCAATCACGACTCTTTACTGGAACGGGCAAGTTCGCGAATAAACATTTAATGGCGAGTGCTATCGAAGCTTCCGGTTCTCAACTGGCAACCATGGCGTTGAAGAGAGTTGATATTCGCTCTGAGCAAGATGATATTTTACAGCCCATCATTGATGCTGGCGTGAACTTGTTACCAAATACCTCCGGGGCGAAGAACGCGAAGGATGCCATCTTTGCTGCGCATTTGGCTCGCGAAGCGCTAGGCACAAACTGGCTCAAACTGGAAATTCACCCTGATCCAAAGTACTTGATGCCAGACCCAATTGAGACATTAAAAGCGGCTGAGCAACTGGTTAAAGATGGCTTTGTTGTGTTGCCTTACTGTCATGCTGACCCAGTGTTGTGTAAACGATTGGAAGAGGTGGGTTGTGCTGCGGTTATGCCGCTAGGTGCGCCGATTGGGTCGAACAAAGGTATCGCTTCGGCAGACTTCTTAGAGATCATTATCGACCAAGCGAACGTCCCTGTGATTGTTGACGCTGGTATTGGTGCGCCATCTCATGCTACTCGTGCAATGGAAATGGGCGCGGATGCCGTGTTAGTTAATACTGCAATTGCGGCTTCTCAACAACCCGTTGATATGGCGATTGCTTTTAAACTGGCAGTTGAAGCTGGCCGTATGGCTTACCTTTCTGGTCTTGCTGGACAGGTGTCTCATGCGGTTGCTTCTAGTCCGCTAACTTCATTCCTAGACGAGTAGTGTCCTTATGACGTTTGTTGATCGATTTAAACAGCTCAACTGGGATGACATTGGTATGTCCATCTTCAGTAAAACGGCAGCGGATGTTGAGCGCGCTCTGAGTAAACCTAAACGCGACTTGGAAGACTTTAAGGCTCTTATCTCTCCGGCAGCAGAACCTTACTTAGAGCAGATGGCGCAACAATCGTTGGCACTCACACGCAAGCGATTCGGCAATACAATGTCGTTGTATATTCCATTGTACCTCTCAAACTTATGTGCGAATGCGTGCACGTATTGTGGTTTCTCAATGGAGAACCGCATTAAGCGTCGCACACTTACTTTAGATGAAATCGATGCTGAAAGTGCCGCTATCAAAAAGATGAAGTTTGATAGTGTATTGTTGGTGACTGGTGAACATGAAACCAAGGTCGGGATGAAGTACTTCCGTGAAGTGCTACCGAATATTAAGGCACAATTTAACTATCTTGCGATGGAAGTGCAGCCGCTTGATCAAGATGACTACGCAGAGCTTAAAACTCTCGGCTTAGATGCGGTGATGGTTTACCAAGAAACGTATAGCCCAAGTACCTACGCGGAACACCACTTGCGTGGCAATAAAATGGATTTTGAATACCGGCTCGAAACGCCCGATCGTTTGGCAAAAGCGGGTATTGATAAGATAGGTATTGGCGCTTTGATTGGCTTGGAAGATTGGCGTACCGACTGTTTCTTCGTGGCCGCTCACTTAGACTATCTTGAGCGTACTTATTGGCAAACACGTTACTCGATTTCATTCCCACGTCTTCGTCCGTGTGAGGGTGGTTTGCAGCCTAAATCGATTATGAGTGATAAACAGTTAGTTCAACTTATCTGTGCGTATCGCTTATTAAACCCTGAGGTTGAATTGTCTCTCTCGACTCGTGAGTCTGCAGCTTTCCGCGACAATGTGTTGCCATTGGGAATCACCAGTATGTCGGCTGCGTCTAAAACCCAGCCTGGTGGTTATGCTTCTGATGAAGAAGAACTCGAGCAATTTGAAATAAGTGATGAGCGAAGTGCTGCCGATATTGAGTCAATGATTCGTCAACGTGGTTTTGATCCTGTGTGGCGAGACTGGCACAGTGCTTACTCTGGTTAGCGAACACACAGATTTATGTTCCACGTGAAACATCGACGAAGTTAAATCGACAAATAAAAACGGCTACCCTAAGGTAGCCGTTTTTCATTTCATTAAGTTTGAATTAGCTAAGCATTAAGCATGAGCAAGTGGAGTGGTTGATTGGCGTAACCATTCCAATGTATCACCTTCAACTAATGGGCTAACATCGTTCCATACTTTCTGGTGGTAATCATTAAGCCATGCAAGTTCAGGTCGTGTCAGTAAATCGACGTTGATGTTGCGCTTATCGATAGGGCAACGTGTTAGCGACTCAAACGTTAGTACTGAGAAGTCACCTTGAGTTGGCAGCTCAACCACCAGTTCTAGGTTTTCGATACGGATACCAAATTCATCTGCACGGTAGTAACCCGGCTCGTTTGATAACACCATGCCTTCAACAAGAGGTACATCGATTAGCTTCTTAGAGATGCTTTGCGGACCTTCATGAACACTTAGGAAATGACCAACACCGTGACCAGTACCGTGGTCGTAGTCGAAGCCTTCTGCCCATAAGTGTTGGCGAGCTAGAATATCAAGTTGGAAACCACGAGTACCCTGTGGGAAACGTGCACGCGCGATACCGATGTGACCTTTAAGCGCTAACGTGAACTGCTGGATCATTTCGTCGCTTGGCTGGCCAATCGCGATAGTTCGAGTGATGTCGGTTGTACCATCTAGGTACTGACCGCCTGAATCGACTAGGTAAAGAGTATTCATCTCTAACTGACCTGGTTCAGGTTGGTTCTCGTGGTTGTAGTGACACATTGCTGCGTTGCCGCCTGCTGCTGAAATCGTGTCAAAACTTAGGTCCATCAGCGTTGGGTCTTGTTCGCGGAATGATTGAACTTTGTCTGCTAGCACAGCTTCATTGTGCAGATTACCTTGCGTGACTTCTGCATCAATCCAAGATAGGAACTTCGCCATCGCAACACCATCACGAATGTGACACGCTTTCATGCCGGCAATTTCAGTTTCATTCTTTGCTGCTTTTGGCATTAGGCATGGGTCTGCTGCTTCAATGATATGAGCACCAGAGTTTTGTAGAACCAGCGTGTACCAAGCGTTACTGGTACCTGAATCGACAGATACATTTTTGCCTTCCAAAGATTGAAGGCGTGCTTCAAGCTCTGATGGGTGAGATACGCGAATACCATTGCCAACGTGTGCTTCAAAGCCCGCAGGAATACGAGCTGGGTCTAGGTAGAAGTCGACGCTTTCATCGGCGTGGATGATCGCATTGGATAACACAACAGGTAGGCGAGATACGTCCAAGCCGCGAATGTTAAGCAACCAACAGATCGAATCGAGTTCCGTAAGGATAGCGGCATCAGCACCTTTGGCTTTTAGTAAGCCAGCAATCTCCGCACGTTTGCTTTCACTTGATTGGCCTACTGCGTCTGTTGCCATTAAGCGAACATCAGATACCACCGGCTCAGGACGATCAGACCAAAGCTCATCAATTGGATTCGAAGATAGTGTTGTTAGTTCAACTTTCTCTGCCAGTTTAGCTTGAGCGCCTTTCAACCAAGCAGCAGTGTGCATGCGTGGGTCGAATGCAACCTTGCTGCCTTGTGCTAGAGAACTGGTGATCCAATCTAAAGCCGGCTCTTCAATAAGGTGGCGATACTCAAATAACTCTGCTGGTACCTGCTTACGAACCTGAACCGTGTAGCGACCATCAACAAAAATAGCAGCGTTCTCACGAGTGATAACTGCCGCACCAGCAGAGCCAGTGAAACCTGTTAACCAGTGAAGTCGCTCGTTATGAGCAGGAACGTATTCACCTAGATATTCGTCTTCATGTGGAATGATAACGGCATCTAGGTTGTTTGTTTCAAGCCAAGCTCGAACCGCAGCAACGCGTTCAGCAGTGATATTGTGCATCTGTGTTTATCCTTATTGTTAGGGTCCTTGTTAACACTCACAGTCGATATACATGCGAGGGGACTTATTAGGTCAATAAGCTAGCGCTTTTGTTCGTTTGCTGCAAACGCTGTACGCCATTTTTATCTAAGGTGCAGAGTTTTTTCTTTGATGATATCTCGTAGCCAAGTTAACGCTGGGTCATTTTCTCTGTCACGGTGCCAAAACAGAGTGTATGCCATCGGTGGGAATTCCATCGGTAAAGGGACAACCACTAAGTCGAGTTGCTTGGCGACGAGGTAAGTAAAGTGGCTTGGTGCAGTAAACACAAAGTCGGTGTAGGTACATAGGCTTGCGGCGCTATTGAAGTCTGGAACAGAAATAGCGATATCTCGCTGATGACCAAGATCAGCTAGTTTGTAGTCGAGCAGCCATCGATCGTTCCCATCACATCTTACTTGTACATGACGCTGCGCAAGGTAGGTTCCCAAATCCCATTTACCACTTAGAGCAGGGTGGTTACGCCTTAATACACACATCTGTGCATCACGGTAGATCTCTTGTTCGCAGATGTCGTCTGGCGGCAGCATGGTTAAGCGCGCGTCGTTGATGTCGATGTCTTTGCCTGTGAGTCCGATATCTAACTCACCAAGCTGTAGCTTCTTAAAGGTTTGCTCGGTCCACGCGTGGGTGTTGATATTGACCTTAGGCGCTTGTCGAAATATTGCTGGTAAGAAGTGCGGAAGAATCAGCGGGTAAACACTCTCAACGGCAGCGATGTGAAAGCTGTGGTCGCTGTTATTGGGAATGAATGTCTCAGGCTGAGTGAGAACATCAAGTTGGTTGATCAACGTTTCTAAGCGAGGCTTAAGGAAAACAGCTTTCGGTGTTGGTCTCAGGCCATGTGCGCTTCGCGTGAAAAGAGGGTCATTAAATTGTTCACGAAGCTTGGCTAACGATTTACTTACAGCCGATTGACTCAGACACAATCGATGTGCGGTGCGCGTGACGCTTAGCTCTTCCATCAGAACCTGTAAGCAAACCAGTAGGTTTAAGTCGAGGCGTGATAGTTTCTCAATATTCATATGAGTTTCCTATTTGGAATAATGCTAATGAGTATATGCCATTTTTGTTCATATCTTTAGTTGGTTATTATGCACCTAAATTAACTCATTCGGAGAATCTTGTGCCTTCTAACGCGCTTCCAACCCCTAGTAAACTGCAGGTTGCTTTATTGGCAATGTTGGTTTTATTTAGCCCTCTGGCTATTGATATCTACCTACCAGCTCTGCCACAAATTTCGACAGCGTTTCACGTGGAACATGCACTAGCACAAGATACGATTACCTGGTTTTTATTCGCCATGGGTGTCGGGCAATTATTTGCTGGCCCTTTGGCTGATAAGCTAGGACGTCGAACCGTTGCATTGGGAGGTGTTAGTATCTATGCATTGAGTGCTTGCTTGGCGTGGGCAGCTCAATCGATTGATATGATGCTAATGGCTCGGCTGCTACAAGGCTTAGGAGCTTGTGCGACTTCTGTAGCAGCCTTTGCAACGGTTCGCGATCTATTTGGCCCAGAGAAGAGTGGCCGTATGATCAGCTACCTTAATGGTGCAATCTGTTTTATTCCTGCTTTGGCACCCATTCTTGGCGCTTGGTTAACACATCAATTTGGTTGGCGCTCGAACTTTAGCTTTATGGCAGGCTTTGCTGTCGTTGTTGGCACTATCTTATTCTTCCAAATGAAAGAGTCTAACCCTGCGACAGAAAAGGTTGCGGTATTCAAGCTTGAGCGATACTGGTCAGTATTGAAAACACCATCATTCCTTTTCCACGCAACCTTGTGTCTGATGGCGATGGCGGTTATCCTCGCTTATGTAACCTCTGCACCAGTTGTGTTGATGGAAAACCTAGGCCTGACCATGAAAGAGTTTACTTTCTGGTTTGGTGTTAATGCGGCCATCAACATTGCAGCTGCGTTTACTGCACCTAAATTTATGGACCGTTTTGGTACCTATAAAGCACTGGTGGTTGGTATCTCGACGCTGGGCTTAGCGGGTGTGATTATGTTGGTGCTTGCTGAGCACGCTACTCCAATCGCGTTCATGCTACCGATCTTCTTATCGTCAGTTGGCTTTGCTTGGATTCTTGGTGCTGCGGCAGGTAAAGCTCTAGAACCTTTCGGTGACCGTGCGGGTACAGCTGCTGCGCTGCTTGGCTTGTTCCAAATGAGCGGTTCAGGGCTTCTTGTGGGTACCATGCAACGTCTTGATTTAACGTCGCAAGTGATGATTGCTCTGCAAATGTTCCTGATTGTTCCTGCGTTATTAGTGCTTGCGAGCAAAGCGGGTAAGTCTTGGCACACGACGTTTGCTAAGGCATAAGTTACAAGGGTGACAAAATATACAAATGGCGGTTTTCGAAACGTTAAAACATGGTATATTTGTCACTCATTGAAACGTTAGTCCCCAACGGAAAATACTGTAATGTCATTAACAACCTACGAAATGGCGCGCGTCTTAGAACAAATGGAAGATGCACCTGAAAAGGTCATGTTTGGTAAACTGCTTAAAGAGCTAGGCAACCAAAGTGAAGAGCGTATTCGCAGTGCGGCAAAACAAGTTCCAATCGATACTTTGCGAGATATCATTTACCAATTTCAGCGTGTGGTAGAGTCTCGTAAGGGTGAGCAGGTTCAGCTATTGGCAAAAGAACTTGCAGAGCAAGGCATCTCTGCTGAAGAGCTACAAGCTTTTCTAAATAAGTAAGCTTATCCCAGTTAAAAAAGAAACCACTCAATTGAGTGGTTTCTTGCGTTTGGGCTGTAGCATTTAGCTTTAGCAGTTCAAAAGAGGTGAAAACTTATTTTAATTCCTGAACTGCGCTTTCAAAACTCTATCAAGTGAGAATGGTCCTGCGCCCCACACGACAACGATAAGAATCATTAACCCCCAAAGCTGATGATCGTAGAAGCCTTGATCCCACAATACAGGGTAAGACACGACAGCAATGATATTGAAAACGAACAACACCGCAGCCATAGGTCGTGTTAATAAACCGAGCGCTAAAAACATCGGTAGAATTAACTCAGCGGCAGTGCCCATGTAAGCAGCCAATTCCCAAGGTAGCAGTGGCACTTGGTATTCCAATTCAAACAAGTAAAGCGTGCTATCCCAAGTAGCTATCTTGGTGAGTCCAGAATTAAAGAATACCCACGCCACCCAAAGGCGACAAAATAGTAGAAGCACTGGAACAAAAAGTGCCTGTGATTTCTCAATCAAACTGTCGTATTGAGCCATCATGTTCGTGACTGTGTTGTTATCCATGTTATGCCTCCAATTCGGCATTGATTGAAAAACCTGAGATGACGTTTAGCGCCATAACAGTATTCAGATGTTGTAGTAATAAAGGATCGATTGCTGAGAGTGTTCGACCTGATTGCAATTCAGTGAGGAGTTGGTGGCTCTCTTCACTCAAACTATGGCTCTCAACCTGTGAATTCTCAGCTCGGATTAACACCCCAAATTCAGCTTGGTTGATGTCTAGCCCATCAAGTTGCTGCTGATAGATGGCGTGTTCAAGCGCGATAATCGTGTAACTAGAATGAATCAGTGTTATTGAATCTTTGAGATGAAAGACTAAAGCGCCTTGTTGCTCTTGTGGTACATCTGCAAGGCAAGAAAGAGGTCTCTGGTCGACATGTGCTTGTGACGAAAACCTTACCAAGCTATCTTTCTGCCATTCATACAAAGCCACTTCACCGAGATAAGGTGCAGCCTCAATAACGGCAGGAAAGGCTTGGATAGTCTGTTCAAAGTGTTCACCGTAACCACTGACATCACCAGAGGTCGATGGATAATGTAAGACATGTTGACGAGCCATCTGTTGGAAGCACTCTTCACCAACCAACATTTCAGTGAGTGGGTAGGTTGCTGCCAGAACTTCGCTCAAGCTGATCACAAAGTTATTACGGTAAATCTGGATGCGTTGTTCATCGGTAAAATGGTCGCTCACTATGTCGCAGTACTCACCATTGTTTTGATAGCGTAGGGCGTTAGCAAACTCCAATTGAACCTCTGCTAGGGAGTGGCTCATGAGGCGCGACTCCTTTGGTTGAACTTGTCGTGTTGATACAAGATATCACTGGCTTTGGTTGCTTCAGCCAATAAAACTTGTGGCTGTGGGATATCTAAATCCCACTCTATCAAGGTATGGCGCGAACCGTGTTGCTGTATCCATTGGGTGTACAACTGCCACACTTCATCACAGACAGGTTTGCTGTGGGTGTCTATCCAGATCTCACCTTGTTCGAGTTTCTTCTTCGTGAAACCTGCCAAGTGAATCTCTTCAACTTTGTCTGCTGGTATTCCGTTTAAGTACTCTTCACAACTAAAGCCATGATTAAAAGATGAGACGAAAATATTATTGAAATCGAGCAGTAGGCGACACTCAGTATGCTTTTGTACCTCAGCCAAAAACTCCCACTCAGGAATAGTAGAATGCTTGAAGGATAGGTAGCTCGATGGGTTCTCAATCAACATCGGGCGTTGCAAGCTGTCTTGAACCTCGATGACATTACGACAGAAGACTTCCAATGCTTCTTCTGTGTAAGGCAGCGGTAGCAAGTCATTGAAGTAATGACCACCTGTATGACTCCAACTGAGATGATCAGAAACCAAGAAGGGTTCGATATCATCAATGAGCTCTTTTAATTGCACAAGATGATGTTGATTGATGCGCTCAACAGAACCTAGCGACAACCCAACACCGTGACAACTGATGTTGTGTGCGTGACGAATTTCTCTGAGTTGTTGTCGTTGCGGTGATTGAGCTAAGAAGTAGTTCTCGCTGTGAACTTCTAACCAACTTACTAAGGCTGGATTTTGGCTAAAGAAGTCCAAGTGCGGTGTTCTAAGGCCAACCCCTGCGTAGGGGGGAAGAGTTTGAGTCACAACGATTCTCCTAACAAGAAGTGGAGGTGAGCTGAATGTCAGCTCACCATACTAAGCAGCTCAATTATGATGATTGAGTGTTACCACCTGATAATTTGCCACATAGCCCTTTAGGTACGACTACGAACGCATCGGATTGGTTGTCTTCTTTTGCTGTACCCGCACATGAGCTTGTTTTGGTTGCACAATCATTTTGGCCAGCTTTTGCCACGCCGTAGCATTTTTCTTTTGCTGCTGCTTCCGCAGGTGCTGATGTAAGAACTGCACCGCCGAACGCTAGTACACTTGTGATTGCAGCTGTAACAGCAAGATTAGAATTTTTCATAGTCATTCCCTCTAGGACTTAATAGTATTTTCATATCGCAGGTTAATGGATTGTTAACTTGCTTACTAAAAAGGATTGGAACAACCGGGAAATAATTTCACGGTATTATAAAAATTATCAATATTAATGATGTTTCATCTCTTAAGTTATTGAATTAATGATGTTAATTTTTGATTGTTTTTTCTTCTTATTATCCTAAACGCAGCCTAGTGTTTAGGTTATAATCAACTTTTATGTATAAATACCCAGTAGTGAGCATATCCAATGATAGATCCTTCGCTTTTACTCGATGGCCTAAACGATAAACAACGTGAGGCGGTCGCGGCACCTTTAGAAAACCTACTTATTCTGGCAGGTGCAGGCAGTGGTAAAACGCGAGTGTTGGTGCATCGTATCGCTTGGCTGCAAAGCGTAGAGCAAGCATCACCGTTCTCTATTATGTCGGTTACCTTCACCAACAAAGCGGCAGCAGAGATGCGTGGTCGTATTGAAGAGTTGATGATGGGTAGTTCGTCAGGCATGTGGAATGGCACCTTCCACGGTATTTGTCACCGCATCCTTCGTGCTCACTACCTAGATGCAAAACTGCCAGAAGATTTCCAGATCATTGATTCTGATGATCAGATTCGTTTGCTACGCCGCTTAATCAAGGCGCAAAACCTCGATGAAAAGCAGTGGCCTGCTAAGCAAGCTTCTTGGTGGATCAATGGCAAGAAAGACGAGGGGTTACGCCCAAGTCACATTGACGCCTACCATGATCCAATAACTCAAACGTGGTTAAAGATCTATTCTGCTTACCAAGAAGCATGTGACCGTGCTGGTTTGGTCGACTTTGCGGAAATCTTGCTGAGATCGCATGAACTATTACGCGATAAGAAACACATTCGAGAGCATTACCAAGCACGCTTTAAGCATATCCTTGTCGATGAATTCCAAGATACCAACAACATCCAATACGCTTGGCTTCGGATGATGGCTGGCCCAGATTGTCGCGTGATGATCGTAGGTGATGATGACCAATCTATCTATGGTTGGCGTGGTGCGAAGATCGAAAATATTCAGAAGTTCTTGGATGAATTCCCAGGAGCTTCGACGGTTCGACTTGAACAAAACTACCGTTCAACTAAAACCATTCTGCAGGCGTCGAACGAGCTTATCTCGAACAACACCGAACGTATGGGTAAAGAGCTGTGGACCGATGGTAACGATGGCGAGCCAATCTCTGTGTACTCAGCTTATAACGAGCTAGATGAAGCACGTTTCACGGTCAGCAAAATCAAAGAGTGGCAAGAGAAAGGCGGTGCGTTAGAAGATACCGCGATGCTTTATCGTAATAACGCCCAATCTCGTGTTCTTGAAGAAGCTTTGATCCAAGGTGGTCTACCTTACCGAATCTACGGCGGCATGCGATTCTTCGAGCGTCAAGAAATCAGAGACGCCTTGAGCTACATGCGCCTCATGAGCAACCGCAGTAATGATGCCGCGTTTGAACGTGTGGTTAATACGCCAACGCGTGGCTTGGGTGATAAAACGTTAGAAACGATTCGTCTTGCTGCTCGTGATCGTGGTGCAACCATGTGGGAAGCCAGTGTTGCTTTGATAGAAGAGCAAGTGCTACCCGGTCGTGCTGCGGGCGCATTAAGTCGTTTTATCGAGCTGATTAATGCGCTTGAAGATGACACGTTGGAACTTAGCCTGCATGAACAAACCGACCACGTGATTAAATCGTCGGGTCTGTTTGCTATGTACGAGCAAGAGAAGGGTGAGAAGTCGAAGGCACGTATCGAGAACTTGGAAGAATTGGTAACGGCAACGCGCCAGTTTGAAAAGCCGGAAGAAGCGGATGAGATGAGCATGCTGACGGCGTTCTTAACTCACGCAGCTTTGGAAGCGGGTGAAGGTCAGGCCGATGAGTTTGACGATGCGGTTCAGTTAATGACTTTGCACAGTGCTAAAGGCCTAGAGTTTCCAATGGTGTTCATGGTGGGTGTCGAAGAAGGCATGTTCCCAAGCCAGATGTCAGCAGAAGAAGCTGGGCGCTTGGAAGAAGAACGTCGTCTGTGTTACGTAGGCATGACTCGTGCGATGGAGAAGCTTTATATCACTTACGCAGAGATGCGTCGATTGTACGGGCAAGACAAGTACCACAAACCGTCACGCTTTATTCGTGAGCTACCAGAGACCTGTCTGGATGAAGTACGTATGAAAGCGCAAGTGAGCCGCCCTGCAAGCAGCGGCCGCTTTAGCCAAACCGCTGTGAAAGAGAACTTCAATGAAACTGGCTTTAGCTTGGGCTCTCGCGTGAAGCACCCTAAGTTTGGTGAAGGCACCATCATCAACTTCGAGGGAAGTGGTCCTCAGAGTCGAGTGCAAGTAGCGTTTAACGGTGAAGGCATTAAGTGGTTAGTAACGGCTTACGCGCGTTTAGAGCAGCTTTAATCTAATACTTCAGCATCTAATAACCGTTCATTATTGAAAACAAAAAGAGCAGCCAATGGCTGCTCTTTTTATTGCGTACCGCCTTAAGCGATCACAATAGATTACTGACTAGAGGGGATCTTACAGTGCTGCAAGTGCCGCTTCGTAGTTTGGTTCTTCAGTGATCTCTGCAACCAACTCGCTGTGTGTTACCACACCTTTTTCATCAACAACGACAACTGCACGTGTTGTTAGGCTTGCTAGTGGGCCTTCAGCAATCGCTACGCCGTAGTCTGATGCGAATGTAGGAGAACGGAAAGTTGAAGCGTGTTGAACGCCTTCAATGCCTTCTAGTTCGCAGAAGCGACCCGCAGCAAATGGTAGGTCAGCAGAAATACAAACAACAACCGTGTTCTCAAGTTCTGCCGCTTTTGCGTTGAACGTACGTACGCTCGTTGCACAAGTTGCTGTGTCGATGCTTGGGAAGATGTTTAGAACCACTTTCTTGCCTGCAAGAGAAGCAAGTGTCAGTTCAGAAAGATCGCCTGCAGTCAGTGCAAAGCTTGGTGCCTGTTCGCCAGTTTGTGGGAATGTGCCAGTTAGCGGTACAGCAGCGCCTTTGAAGGTAACGTGTGACATGAATTTGTCCTTAATTTAATTATGGTTATGAAACTAGTTGAGCCTAGTTCGACTTACGTTACTCTGAAGTGGTTAAGAAGTGAATGCTTTAAATGTCCGAATTGTAATCAAAGGTCTTTGATTTACTTGATTGAGAGAGGGATAAGTGAAGCGACAGATAAAGAAAAACCCCGAGAGCTTGCGCTCATCGGGGTCTATAGTCTTACTCGCAGCAATCCGGCTACTAAGTGTGCTCCATGCATCAAATCCATGATAGTGTGCTGTTATCCTTCAGCGTATTCCTTTCGTCGCCTTCCTAGCGGTGTCCTTGATCTTATCCTGATCTGCCAACAATCCTCGTTAGCGCGCGTCACTTGTTCCTTGAGCGGTGTCCTTTACATCATCCTGATGTTCAGTCCTTTCCTCGTCCAGAGGTGTCCATTGTCTTTCCTTAGTAGCAACCATCCTAGTTACTATTGCGTCCATTCAATGTCCATTTCGCTATCCATGCCGATTATTCATCCTGAGTAATCGAATCTTCATCCTGAAGATAACCAAGTCCTTGGCGTTTCCTGTTCCGTGTCAGCATCCTTCCGACATCATTCATATTACCGATTCCTTATTTATCAGCAATGGTGCATAAGCGAATTTCTATATAATTATTTGAATGATAAATGCACGTATTGTTTAATTTCAAGTGGTTACAATATCTAGGTGCCTAATTTCGCAGTTAAATATCGATATTTACTCACTGCCTTGTGAGAGATCTCGCACAAGACAGGGAGTAAAAAGGGAGTATTTTCCCTTATTGGCCAATGGCAGCACCTTCACGACGAGGGTCTGCAGCACCTTCTAGACCATCTTTTGTGATGCGAATAGCGTGTAAACCCGAGTTAAGATCGCGAACGTTGACCTCAAATCCCATCTTTTCTAGCTCAGGTTTGAAGTTTTCCGCTGATGTTCCTTTTTCCAAATCTAAGGTACCGAAGCGATTTAGGAAGTGTGGTTGGTTGATGGCTTGCTGAATATCCATGTCCCATTGGGTATGCGCAATGATCGCTTGTGCTACATAACCTATGATACGGCTGCCACCGGGAGAGCCAATCGCCATGTAAGGTTTATCGCCTTGCATGATGATGGTCGGTGCCATTGAAGAGCGCGGACGCTTACCCGGTTCAAGTCGGTTGGCGATAGGCTTACCATCGTTATGGGTCTTGAATGAGAAATCCGTCAGTTCGTTGTTGAGTAGGAAACCTCTAACCATCAAGCGTGAGCCAAAGGCATTCTCAATGGTGGTGGTCATCGAAACGACATTGCCATCGCTATCGACAATATTGAAGTGGCTGGTGGACGGCAATTCAATAGAAACATCTTGGCTTCTCTGCATCGCGTGATCCCACGGCGGTGTGCCTGAAGATGCGCTTGCCAATGCCTTACCTGCGGTAATTAACTGAGCACGTTCCTGCAAATAGTCAGTATTCACTAACCCTTGGGTAGGCATTGGCACATAATCTTGATCCGCCATGTACATACCACGGTCTGCAAAGGCTAGGCGAGAAGCGTCTGCTAACACTTGCCAAGATTTCGCGTCGTTTGGTCCCCATGATTTAAGATCAAACTGCTCGGTCATCGCTAAGATCTGCCCAACCGTTAATGCACCTGAACTTGGTGGACCCATTCCGCACACTTGGTAGCTTTCATAAGCAGAACAAACCGGTTCGCGCTGCTTGATCGAATAGGCGTCGAAATCTCTCTGTGCCAATACGCCCGGGTTACCTTTCGCTGTTTGTACTGTGTTAATGATGTCGGCAGAAATCTCACCTTGGTAGAAAGCTTTAGCACCATCCTTCGAGATAGCGTGTAACGTTGCCGCGTATTCAGGGTTCTTAAGTTGCGTGCCAGCGGCTTTCGGGCTGCCATCGGCATTGAAGAAGTAGGCTTTAGTTGTCGCAAAGCGGCTCAGACGTTCTTGGTCGTTTTCGATCAAGGTGGCTAAACGTGGGCTGATAGTAAAACCTTCTTCAGCTAACTGAGCGATAGGTTTAATCAGTGATGCCCATTCGAGCTTGCCGTATTTCTGGTGAGTGTCCCACAGCAATTGCACCGTGCCCGGCGTGGCAACAGAACGACCGCCAACCACGGCATCATAGAATTTAAGCGGTTGTCCGTTTTCGTCTTGGAATAGACGTGGGGTGGCATCAAGTGGCGCAGTTTCACGGCCATCGTAGGTCTTGAGCTGTTTGTCTTTGCCATCAAAATAGACAAGGAACGCGCCGCCACCAATACCTGATGACTGAGGTTCCACTAAGCCAAGCATAAGCTGCACGGCAACCATGGCGTCAATTGCGTTACCACCACGGGCAAGTACATCAGCACCGGCTTGTGTTGCAAGAGGGTTGGCTGCGGTGACCATCCAATCGTTGGCTTTAACGAGTTGTTTGGTTTCTAAACCACTACTTTGTTCGGGTGCGACGGAATCGGCAGCTTGATTTGCCCAACTGACGTGAGAGGCAAAAAGTAGGGTAGAAGTGGCGAGGGTTGTTAGTTTTGTTTTCCACTGCATGATCTTCTCCTTTTAATATGCAGAGCTAGATTGGCAGTGGAAAGATTAGATAGCCAGTGCGTTGTTAACGAATTGTAATCTTGATTCGAATTTAAGCGATTAAACCGGACAGCGACTGCCAAAGAATACTCGCGCCAATCAGGCTGAATACCACGCCACATAACCCATCGATGTATACCGTTGCTTCACTGAGTTTCTTCTGTAGAGCCTTAGTCGAAAGCATCCACGCCAGTAGTGAAAACCAAAACAGAGACAGACCAAACAAGATAATAAGCGCAAAGCCTTTACCTGATAGAGACATGTCGGCAGGCACTAAGCTCGACATCAAGCTAATAAAGAACACCAAAGCTTTTGGGTTGAGAATATTGGTCGCAAACCCTTTCGAAAATGCCTGACGCTTGTTGGTCAGAATCAGATCTTTGGCATTGACGGTATCGTCGTCATCGTCGTGGTTCTGAATGATTTGCCAGGTTGCTTTAAGTGCACCGTAGCCTAAGTACAGCAAGTAGCTACCGCCAGCCAACTGGATAATGGCAAATAGGGTTGGTTGCTGGTGGACTAGGTAACTGATTCCCGTCAGGCTGAGCAACGAATGCAGTAAGATCCCGCAAGATAAACCAAGCGCAATGTACAAGCCTGTTTGTCTGCCGTGGCGTGTCGCATTTTGCACGACTAACGCAAAGTCAGGGCCGGGGCTCATCAAAGCGATGAAATGGATAGAGGCGAGGGTGATCAGTATGGTGACTTCGTTCATGTCAGTTCTCAATAACGTTGCCGCTATTATTAAATAAGTAATCGTATTGAGCGTAGCTTACCGCGATTTGAAATCGAGCAATTGTAAATTATCAACACTTAGTTGATTTGTGAGGGTGGTACGCCGAATGTGGTTTTGAATGCCTTGGAGAAGTGTGCTTGATCATAGAAGCCTACTTGGTGCGCGACTTTAGTACCACAGATCCCAGATTTAATCAGGCGCATGCTCTGTTCCATACGTAAACGGCTCAGCCACGCGTAAGGGGTGATGCCCATTCTGTTCTTAAAGTGGCGTTGGAATTGAGTTGTGGTTAAGCCGCACAGCTCAGACAGTTGTTCTAATCGCACTGGCTGGTCCAAATTCGCCATCAAATAGTCTTTGAGTGTATTAATCGATTGATTACCCAGTTTGATGTCACTCTTCGATCCAAATTTTGCATAACGATCGACAATCGTTGAGAACCCCTCGAATGGTAAGCAATCTTGAGCGAGTTGGCTGATGTTTGGATTGATAAGCAGCCCATGGAGGTTACGCAATTGTAAAAAAGTCGCTTGATCGGAGAGGATCAACTCAGAAAAACCTAATGTGTGACCATTTTGCTTGGGATCGGCAAGATCTTGAAACCATTGAGGAGAAACTGCAAACACACTGACTTGATAACCTGAATCGAGTTTGGAGTGCCCATCATGCAGCTCATCAGGTGGCATGATAACCACTTGGCCTGCACCGACATGGTGGCTCGCCCCTTTGTAGGCGAACTTTTGCTGCCCTTGGGTAATTAAGCCGATGTGAAAGTCCAAATGATAGTGGCGTTGAAAGGCAAACTCTTGGTATTGAGCTTGGATCAGGCTGATATCTTCTGTTGGGGTAGAGTAGTAGTGGACTTTATCCATGGTACAAAAAAGCTTGGTCAAATAGTCATCAATTCAACCAAGCTTATCTGCGTATTAAGGGATTGTCTTGTAAAAAACGATCAATATCACTGTTTCGCGCGTTTGTTCTTCTTGTTGTTACGCAGGCCATCAAAGCTGAAAATAACCAGTGCCCCCCATATGAAAGCAAAGGTGATTGCTTTATCTGAGGTAAAGGCTTCACCGTAAATCAGAACCGCCAGTAAGAACATCAAGCTTGGACCTATGTACTGGAAAAAACCGAGTGTCGATAGCTTCAAGCGAGTTGCAGCGCCAGTAAAACACAGCAATGGAACCGTGGTGATCACACCGGCAGCAACCAGTAATAGGTTGAGTTGCATCGGGTTCATCGATAAGTTTGAGGTCGGGCTATCGGCAATAAACAGTAAGTAGGTTGCGGCGAGAGGCAGCATCACCAGAGTTTCAATGAACAGACCCGTTTGTGCTTCTAAGCTGACTTTCTTACGCAGCAAGCCATAAAAGCCAAAGCTAAAGGCTAGGGCAATGGCGACGATCGGTACTGAGCCGAAGGCAATTAATTGGATTAATACGCCAATCGCAGCAAGAGCCACAGCAAACCATTGCAGCTTACGTAAGCGTTCGCCGAGGAAGAGCATCCCAAGTAACACGTTAATCAGAGGGTTGATGTAATACCCCAAACTGGCATCGAGCATGTGATTGGAGTTCACCGCCCAGATAAAGATCAGCCAGTTAGCACCCACCAAAATAGACGTCGCTACCAAATAGAGCATTTTTGGTTTTGAGGTCAGGGTATCGCGGACTTTACGCCAGCTGCGGCCAATGTGCAGTAAGAAAGCGAGTAGGAAAAAAGACCATACTACACGGTGGCTGAGGATCTCTAACGGGGAAACGTCACTTAAAGATTTGAAATATATAGGGGCGATACCCCACATTGTGTAGGCGCCGACGGCAAGCAAAACTCCTTGGCGCGTACGTTGTTGTTCTTCCTGTGTCATGCATCTTTCTCTAGCACTGAGTGCTTATTAATAAGATTTATAAGAGAGTTGGTCAGTATAGGAGCGATAACCCTTTTCACCTAACAATTTGCGGTTTAATTCGCCAGCGTTCCCCTCTACAATGTGCGACTTGCTTGCCGAAGATGCTTGCTGATTTCATACCTCGATTAGGAACCACAATGACCGCCACTCTGATTGCTGAGCAAATACCAACTCCCGCGAATGATGCGCAAACCATCTTACAAGATGTGTTTGGCTATCAAAGCTTTCGCGATGGTCAGCAAGAGGTCATTGATTTGGCCGTTGAAGGCAAAGACAGCTTGGTGATTATGCCAACCGGTGGTGGTAAATCTCTGTGTTACCAAATTCCGGCTTTGGTTCGTGAAGGGCTGACTCTGGTTATCTCACCGCTGATCTCGTTGATGAAAGACCAAGTCGACCAATTGAAGGCCAATGGTGTTGCCGCTGAGTGTATTAACTCTTCAATGCCACGTGACCAATTGCTGAATGTGTTCAATCGTATGAACTCAGGTCAGCTGAAAATGGTGTATGTGTCACCAGAGCGTGTGTTGATGCGTGATTTTATCGAGCGTCTTCAAGGTTTACCGCTTTCGATGATTGCAGTCGATGAAGCGCACTGTATCTCTCAATGGGGTCACGACTTCCGCCCTGAATACGCATCATTAGGTCAGCTTAAACAGTATTTCCCGCATGTGCCTTACATGGCGCTCACAGCAACCGCTGATGATGCGACGCGCAAAGATATTATCTCGCGCTTACAGCTCCTGGACCCGCATACTTACTTAGGCAGCTTTGATCGCCCTAATATTCGCTACAACTTGGTTGAGAAGCACAAACCCGTGTCACAGGTGGTTCGCTACCTAGAAACACAAAAGGGCAATTGCGGCATCATCTACTGTGGTAGCCGTAAGAAAGTGGAGATGGTGACCGAGAAGCTGTGCAATAACGGTATTCGCGCCGCGGGTTATCACGCTGGTATGGACACCGATGAGCGTGCTTACGTTCAAGAAGCCTTTCAACGCGATGATATTCAGATCGTGGTCGCGACTGTGGCTTTCGGTATGGGCATCAACAAACCCAACGTACGTTTCGTGGTGCACTTTGATATCCCACGTAATATCGAGTCTTACTATCAAGAGACAGGCCGTGCAGGTCGTGATGGTTTGCCTGCTGAAGCGATGATGTTGTTTGACCCGGCTGATATGGGTTGGCTGCGTCGTATGCTAGATGAGAAAGAAGAAGGCCCACAGAAACAAGTTGAGATGCACAAGCTGAATGCGATGAGTGCCTTTGCTGAAGCGCAAACGTGTCGTCGTCAGGTTCTGCTTAACTATTTTGGCGAATATCGCGAGAAGCAATGTGGCAACTGCGATATCTGCTTAGATCCACCAAAACACTTTGACGCGACCCAAGAAGCACAGAAGGCGTTGTCTTGTGTGTACCGTGTGAATCAGTCATTTGGTATGGGCTACGTGGTCGAAGTAATGCGAGGCATGCAGAACATCCGTGTCCGCGATAATGGTCACGATAAGCTATCTACCTACGGTATTGGCCGCGATCACAGTCATGATTACTGGATCAGTATCTTCCGTCAGCTGATTCATAAAGGCTTGCTGTTCCAGAACATCACTCGTAACTCAACTTTACAGCTAACAGAAGAAGCCCGCCCGCTGCTGCGCGGTGAGATGTCTTTGGAATTGGCTGTTCCTCGTTTAGATACAGCGGTGCGTAATGCTAAGTCCGATAAGTTAAGCAGCAAGAATTACGATAAGAAGCTGTTTGCGAAACTGCGTAAGCTGCGTAAGTCGATTGCTGATGAAGATGGCTTGCCACCATATGTGGTATTCAGTGACGCGACCTTGATTGATATGGCTGAAATACTACCTACTTCATACGGAGAAATGCTGGCAGTCAACGGTGTCGGTCAACGTAAACTCGATAAGTACGCAGACCCATTCTTAGATTTGATTCAAGAACACATCACCACACACGGTTAGTTTGCAAGAAACGTCTAACTAATAGAAAAAGAATAAGGTTGATAGGGACATGACAACACAAACAGAATTTGGCTTAAGAGAGTATTTAGCTGAGGAAGGGCGTTTATTGATTACGTCTCCAAGTTTTGATTTTGATTCTTACGAAGTGCTAGGTGAAAAGCTGGTGGCGTTGCTGTCAGCGTCTGTTGTTGAAAAACAATGGGACGCCGATATGCACTCTTGGTTGATTGATTTTGAAGATTGTCGAATGTTCTTAAAGTCTGAGCATTACAGTGAATCAATTTGGTTTGAGTCGTTAAACGCGGAAGAAAGCCGAGAAGAGTTTGATTATCTCGCGACGCTTTTCAAGCGCGGTTTTTAACTTTTGGCATCTCTTCTAAAACACAGCTTCTAGAGCTATTCACCAATAAAAGTGAGAATAAACGTTTGCGTTTGTTCTCACCGTTGCAGCCAATATTGATTAATGTATAATCGCCCGCCGCTCAGCAGAGCAATTTTTAGATACATTTTTTAATTCACATTATTGGTAAGAGCTTTCTTGGATTATTCGAAGAAATGACTCGATTTGGGTTCCCTCACCCCCAAACCAAACTAAAAAGGTACAGCATGAGTAACTTTACCCCTGCGCAACAGCGCAAAGCCTTAGCACTATTAGTTTTGTTCCATTTGGTGATTATTGCGTCAAGCAACTATCTGGTTCAGCTACCTTTTACCGTCTTCGGTATGCACACCACTTGGGGTGCTTTCACTTTCCCGTTTATCTTCCTAGCGACCGATCTGACCGTACGCATTTTTGGCGCGCAGCTTGCCCGTAAAATCATTTTCTTAGTGATGCTACCAGCTCTGGCCGTTTCTTATTTCTTGTCAGTGGTGTTCTTTGAAGGTTCATTCCAAGGCTTTAGCCAACTAGGCGAGTTCAACTTGTTTGTTGCACGTATCGCCGCGGCGAGCTTCATGGCTTATTTACTGGGTCAGATCTTGGATGTGCATGTTTTCAACCGCCTACGTCAGCTTAAACAGTGGTGGGTTGCCCCAACGTGTTCAACGTTATTCGGTAATGCTATTGATACCATCGCTTTCTTTGCGATTGCTTTCTACCAAAGCCCAGATCCATTCATGGCCGAGCATTGGACTGAGATTGCCTTAGTCGATTACGGATTCAAACTTATCATCAGCCTAGGCTTGTTCGTGCCTATGTACGGTGTGCTTCTTAACTACATTGTTAGAAAGCTAACCGCAGTGAACCCTGACTTTAAAGCGACAGGCGTGAACGCTTAAGTTTGAGATTTGTAACACAAAGCATTAATGCAGCGATAAGAAAAAGCTCAAGTTAGTCTACTAACTTGGGCTTTTTTAATTTCTAGCGTCAGATACTAATATCAGAGGCATTTAATATTCAATGGCCAGCCAATATCGGTTTGTCTATTCGACTCGAGCTCTAGCTCTGCAGCGGTCAGCGGATTGTCAGCTAACCATTGCTTAGAAAGCGTTAGGGTTAGATTGTTGTCATTCGTCGTCAGTTTGAACTCAGGCTCTAGCGCTGGGTTACGACGGTGAGTTAACAAAATAGCCAAACGCAGAATACGTAAAATACGCTTGCTGCTGGTGCCTGAGATAGCGTGTTGCTCTGGTAATGAGGTTAACTGTTCACGGTAGCGACGAGTTAACTCACCCAAGTAGTGCTTTTGCGCTCGAGTAAAGCCAGGTAGGTCTAAGTTTTGCAGCAGATAAGCGCTGTGCTCACCGCCTTTTTTGAAATCGATGGTTAAACCAATCTCGTGAAGCTTAGCTGCCGTTTGCAATAGCACACCAGCTTGAGGTTCTGAAACCCACGCTTCGGCGCCCGCTTGGTCTAGCAGCGTTTGTGCGACTACAGCAACTTGTTCACCGTAGCTTACGTCCATTTGGTAGCGTGATTGAACACTCTTAATGGTACGCGCTCGGATATCTTCTTGGCGAAGCTCATCAACCATCTCGTAGGCTAGGCCTTCACGGAGTGCGCCGCCTGCGAGTGTCATTGAATCTATTTCAAGCAACTCAAAAATAGCAATAAGAATGGAAAGGCCACTCGGGAACACTAACGCGCGTTCAAGGGTAAGTCCTTCGATTTCTAGCTCTTCCAAGCGCTCAGTAATCATCGCTTGTTTCTGTAGACGCTTAAGTTTGGCATGAGTAATCACTTCATCCATGCCTTGCGCCAACATGATCTCTTGCAGTGCTTGAACGGTACCGCTGGCGCCCACACACACATCCCATCCGATATCAGTGTAGCTATCTAGGATAGGAGCCAACGTCGACTTCGCCGCTTCAATGGCGTTGTTAAAGTTGGTAGCGGTTAATTGGCGGTTTTTAAAGTGGCGCTCAAGCCAAGTAACACAGCCCATCTTTAGGCTGGTTAGTGCTTTCGCTGAGAAGCCTTCACCAATGATCATCTCGGTGCTTGCGCCACCAATATCAACAACCAGTCGGCGGCCGCTGCCACCAGAAGTGTGTGCTACGCCTTTATAGATAGTCGCAGCTTCTTCTTCTCCGGAGATAACATTGATGTCGTAACCAAGGATCTGGTTCGCTTTCTCTAGAAATATATCCACATTGATAGCAGTACGTAGGGTCGCTGTACCGACAATGCGGATATTTTCTTTCGGAATATCTTGAAGTCGCTCTGCAAAGAGACTCAAACAGTCCCAACCGCGCTGCATGGCTTCTGTACTAAGCGCATTATTTTCATCTAAGCCTGCAGCTAAACGCACTTTGCGCTTAATTTTAGCCATGGTTTGTACGCTGCCATCGATATGACGCACAACGAGCATATGAAAACTGTTCGACCCGAGGTCGATTGCAGCGTAAAGCGGGGGTGACACTGTTTGACTCATAAGCGACTAAGCTTCCTTGTTATGACGCGGTTGGCGTGGGCGACGGTTCTGGTTTGGTTTACGGTTCCCGTTGCGTGGGCCATTGTTGTTTGAGCGGCGTTGTTGCGGGTTACGTGTACGTAAGCGCAATGGTGCTGGTAGATCTTCTAGCAGTGCAGAAGCATCGTAGTCAGACACAGGGATCGCGTGCTCAATGTATTCTTCGATTGGTGGCAAGTTGATTGCGTAATCTTCACAAGCAAAGCTGATCGAGTGACCACTTGCACCAGCACGACCTGTACGGCCGATACGGTGAACGTAATCTTCACAGTCATCAGGTAGGTCGAAGTTGAATACGTGTGTTACTTGAGGAATGTGTAGACCACGTGCTGCAACGTCGGTTGCGACAAGCAGGTCAACATCACCTTTAGTGAATTGCTCAAGAATCTTTTCACGTTTCTTCTGAGGAACATCGCCAGTTAGCAGGCCAACACGGTGACCATCTGCAGCTAGGTGACCCCAAACAGACTCACATTTGTGCTTAGTGTTAGCGAAGATGATAGCGCGCTCTGGCCACTCTTCTTCAACTAGAGTCTGCAGCAGTGCCATTTTGTGTTCGTTTGATGGGTAGAACAGCTCTTCCTGAATGCGGTGACCTGTTTTACGCTCTGGCTCAACAACAACATGCTCTGGGTTATGCATGTGTTCGAACGCTAGCTCTTGTACGCGGTAAGACAATGTCGCAGAGAACAGCATGTTCAGGCGATCTTTTGGCTCAGGCATACGGCGGAACAAGAAGCGGATGTCTTTGATGAAACCAAGATCGAACATGCGATCAGCTTCGTCAAGAACAACAGCTTGAATGTGGTTAAGGTTAAATACCTTCTGCTTGTAGAAATCGATGATGCGGCCAGTCGTACCAATTAAGATATCTGCGCCTTCTTCGATTTTACCTAGTTGCTTGTCGTAGCTTTCGCCACCGTAAGCAAGTGCTGCCTTGATACCTGTGCTTTCAACCAGAGAGTCAGCATCGTTGTAGATCTGAATCGCGAGTTCACGCGTTGGTGCCATAATAATCGCACGTGGCTGGTTAGGCTTACGCCCTTCATGCTCAGATGTTTTTAGCAGGTGGTTAAAAGTAGCAGTAAGAAACGCAAGCGTTTTACCAGTACCCGTTTGGGCCTGGCCTGCAATGTCTTGGCCGGTGAGCAGTACCGGGAGCGCCAAGGCTTGGATAGGGGTACAATAATCGAACCCTTTTTTCTCCAATCCTTCAATGACTTGCGGAAGTAAATCCAAGTCGGCGAACTTTTGCTCTGTGATATGCGTCTTTTTCATTGCTATAGAATATCAGCTTAAGCTTGCAATACGAAAGTAAATACATTCCAATAGGGCATCTATTTACTGGTTATCATCCAACCAGTTCTAAAAAATACATTGGAGTGGAAGATGAGTGATAAGATTTTGCAGCTAACTGATGACGGTTTTGATAACGATGTAATCAATGCTGCAGGCCCTGTTCTTGTTGATTTTTGGGCAGAATGGTGTGGTCCATGTAAAATGATTGCGCCGATTCTTGATGAAATCGCAGACGAGTACGAAGGCAAGCTCACAATCGGTAAATTAAATATCGACCAAAATGCTGGTACTCCACCAAAGTTTGGTATTCGCGGTATTCCAACGCTACTTCTTTTCAAAGATGGCGGCGTAGCAGCGACTAAAGTTGGTGCATTATCTAAAACTCAACTTAAAGAGTTCTTAGACGCTAACCTTTAATCAGGTCAGCATTTGAAAAGAAACCGTGCAGTTAACAAATGCGCGGTTTTGTTTTTTCTAAGCTATGGACTAGTCTTAGTTTTAGTGCTAATTTATCGCACGTTAATTGAACGAATTTCTCTTCTTGGTCGATCCTGTGACCAAATCCTTCTTAACTTAAGAAAACAGATCCTATTTTGACTAAACAAACTTCCACCACTATGAATCTTACTGAACTGAAGAACAGACCTGTGTCTGAGCTTGTTAAACTTAGCGAAAGCTTAGGTCTTGAAAATCAAGCTCGCCTAAGAAAACAAGACATTATCTTCTCCATCCTTAAAGCGCATGCAAAAAGTGGTGAAGACATCTTTGGTGATGGTGTTCTAGAAATTCTTCAAGACGGTTTTGGTTTCCTACGTAGCGCCGACAGTTCATACCTGGCTGGCCCAGATGATATCTACGTATCACCAAGCCAAATTCGTCGTTTTAACCTACGTACAGGTGACTCTATTGGCGGTAAAATCCGTCCACCTAAAGACGGTGAGCGTTACTTTGCACTGCTTAAAGTAAACACGGTTAACTACGACAAGCCAGACAACGCACGTAACAAGATTCTTTTCGAAAACCTTACTCCTCTTCACGCTAACGAACGTATGGTGATGGAAGCGGGTAATGGTGCGACTGAAGATATTACGGCTCGTATTCTTGACCTTGCATCTCCAATTGGTAAAGGTCAGCGTGGTCTGATTGTTGCTCCGCCTAAAGCGGGTAAGACAATGCTTCTGCAAAACATTGCTCAAAGCATTGCACGTAACCATCCTGAGTGTGAACTAATGGTTCTACTTATCGATGAGCGTCCAGAAGAAGTAACAGAAATGCAGCGTCTAGTTAAAGGCGAAGTAGTTGCTTCAACATTCGATGAGCCAGCATCTCGCCACGTACAAGTTGCAGAAATGGTTATCGAGAAAGCGAAGCGCCTTGTTGAACACAAGAAAGATGTAGTTATCCTACTGGATTCTATTACTCGTCTAGCTCGTGCTTACAACACTGTGATTCCTTCATCAGGTAAAGTTCTTACTGGTGGTGTTGATGCGAATGCTCTACATCGTCCAAAGCGTTTCTTCGGTGCGGCACGTAACGTAGAAGAAGGCGGTAGCTTAACGATCATCGCAACAGCACTGGTTGATACTGGTTCTAAGATGGATGAAGTTATCTACGAAGAATTCAAAGGTACAGGTAACATGGAACTGCACCTTAACCGTAAGATTGCTGAAAAACGCGTATTCCCAGCGATTGATTTCAACCGCTCTGGTACTCGTCGTGAAGAGCTTCTTACCAAGAACGATGAACTACAGAAGATGTGGATCCTGCGTAAGATTGTTCACCCAATGGGCGAAATCGACGCAATGGAATTCCTTATCGACAAGCTAGCAATGACGAAAACGAACGATGAGTTCTTTGACGCAATGCGTCGTCAGTAATATTGATTAGCTGATCGTATTTAATAAGCGCTGCCCTCGGGTGGCGCTTTTTATTTGCATTTTGTAGCGCCAGCTTGCAGAATGAGCAAAAGTGTTACAAGGACGTTAAAATGCAACATGGACTGTTGTCATCATTACTCCTGTCTACTTCACTGTTATTTTCACCGGTTGGTATGAGCTATGCCACCGAGATGTCTCCACTTACAGTAGAGTCTTGGCTTGAGAATGATCAAGTAAAACTGAAAACTGCTGAACTACTCGAGCTTGTCGTACGTGACGAAGTCAATTCGCTACGCTTTGCGCTTGAGCGCCTGACATTTCCCCAGCAAGAGGTGGCTCGTTACCAACTCTTGAAGAAGCTTGAACAGCAAAAAATCGTACTCACACCCAAGATGTCTATCTTCATCGAGCAGCAACTTGCTATCACGCCCACTTATCAAGTCTTAGAGCGTGGCGATGGCTATGAGTTTACGGTACCTGCCTTTAATTACCCTTCAATTGCTAATCGCCTTATTAAACAATGGCGTCAAGATCAGAAGACATTGGTATTTGTGCTAGATGCAGAGAAACAGGAACTCGACCTAAAAGAGTGGTTATCTGGATCTGAACATCAAGTTCAAACGCGAGAAGCGTTGCTCATTAGAGAGCTAGACAGTTTGTCTCCTGAAGCGGTTGATTACCTAACTAAGCAACTCACCGCATCTTCTATTGTTAGCTGGTTACCCTCTAATGAGGTGGTGGTTCGATTAGCGCAAGTGAGCGAAGACCCAGAGGTTTACAAAATTCTATGGCGAATGAAGGCCGATTATCATAGCCAAGCTGAGCTAGTTCGCCTTGCTGAAACCAAACAAACGTTCGCGCTTGAACAGGTGATGGCAGCGACTAAGAACCCGCGTTTGAAAGATGAAGCGATTACTTTGCTTACCAAAGTTAACCCGTTATCAGAAGAGGTGAAGCTGTTCCTTGTCTCTAGGATGGCGATTGCTGATGAAGCACCATTAGTTGCGCGTGAACTCGCCAAACAAGGTCATACGCGATGGTTGCAAGATCTCGTCAATGATAACCCTCAGGTGAAGAGTTCTTTGATCGAGCAAGCATTACCGTAAAGTGGATTTTGCCTCTCAATAACCACACTAAAAAGGGGGACCTCAGCGTCACCCTTTTTGATATACTGAGCGCAGAATAATCAGCATGTAGAAGTCCTATGAGTTTTAAAGATTTACGTGATTTTATCGACCATCTTGAAAGTATTGGTCAGTTGAAACGCATTTCTCACCCAGTCGATCCAGACTACGAAATGACCGAGATTAGCGACCGTACTCTACGTGCTGGTGGCCCGGCTCTTTTGTTTGAAAATCCAGTAGGCTATGACATGCCCGTTTTGACCAATCTATTTGGTACACCTAATCGGGTTGCTATTGGTATGGGACGTCAAGAAGTCAAAGAACTGCGTGAAGTGGGCAAGTTGCTTGCTTACCTAAAAGAACCTGAGCCACCAAAAGGCTTTAAAGACGCTCTTGATAAACTACCTGTGTTTAAGCAAGTCTTAAACATGCCAGCTAAACGCCTTCGCAAAGCGGCTTGCCAACAAGTGGTATGGCAAGGCGATGACGTCGACCTAGATAAAATCCCTGTGATGAGCTGTTGGGCTGATGATGTCGCGCCATTGCTAACATGGGGTTTAACGGTTACTCGTGGTCCAAACAAGAAACGCCAAAACTTAGGTATCTATCGTCAGCAGAAGATCGGCAAGAATAAAATCATCATGCGTTGGTTAGCCCACCGTGGTGGAGCATTGGATCTGCGTGATTGGATGGAAACTAACCCTGGGAAACCATTCCCAGTATCGGTAGCGTTTGGTGCTGATCCTGCCACCATTCTTGGTGCGGTTACGCCAGTGCCGGATAGTTTATCTGAGTACGCGTTTGCAGGCTTACTACGTGGTAGTAAAACTGAGGTCGTTAAATCAATCAGCAACGACTTAGAAGTTCCCGCAAGTGCAGAAATCGTGATGGAAGGTTACATCGACCCGAATGAATTCGCAGATGAAGGGCCTTACGGAGATCATACTGGTTACTACAACGAGAAAGAAAAGCACCATGTGTTTACTATTACTCATGTAACCATGCGCGAGAACCCTATCTATCACAGCACCTATACTGGCCGTCCACCTGATGAGCCAGCGGTATTGGGTGTTGCGCTAAATGAAGTGTTTGTGCCTATTCTTCAAAAGCAGTTCCCAGAGATTGAAGATTTCTATCTACCGCCTGAAGGTTGTTCGTACCGAATGGCAGTCGTGACCATGAAGAAGCAATACCCAGGTCACGCTAAGCGAGTGATGATGGGTGTATGGTCTTTCTTACGCCAATTCATGTACACCAAATTTGTATTGGTGTGTGATGAAGATGTGAATGCACGTGATTGGTCTCAAGTAACCGCAGCGATGTGCGAACATATGGATCCGTCACGCGATAGCCTGATGATAGAGAACACGCCGATCGATTCATTGGATTTTGCCTCACCCGTGGTTGGGTTAGGTTCTAAGATGGGTCTAGATATTACTAAGAAGTGGGACGCAGAGTTAGCGTTATCGCCAGATGTCCAAACAGCACCTGTAAATAGTGAACATATTGAGGGTAGCTTGGCTGAGTTAACCAAGGTTCATCCTGAAATTATTGATGTTCACCTGCAAAACGACAATGCCAGCATGGTTGTGGTGTCTATTGATAAGCAAGCTGCCGGTAATGGTAAGAAAATCATGGAAGCGGTTTGGTCTCAATTTGATGAGAACAAGTTTGTTATCGTGTGTGATGGCGATGTCAATGTGAGTGATTGGAATGACATCATTTGGGCTGTAACGACAAGAATGGATCCGGCGAGAGATACGTTATTCCTGCAGAACGAAACTGGACACTCAAAAATGGGTCTCGATGCGACCAATAAGTGGGAAGGTGAATGCCTGCGTGAGTGGGGTGTACCAATCACAAAAGATCCTGATGTTGTGAAAAAGATTGATAGCATCTGGGAACAGCTAGGAATTTCATGAGCTACCAAGTAGTCTTATACCCAGAAAACATCAGTTTCACAGTAGAAAAAGGGCAAACGGTCTTGGATGCTGCGCTCAACAGCGATATCTATTTCTCAAACCGTTGCCAAGTTGGCGCATGCGCAATGTGTATGTGCAAAAAATTAGAAGGGCAAGTGAGTTACCACCTTGAACCCATGCTCACAGAGAAAGAGCAGCAACAAGGCTGGATTTTTGCTTGCCAAGCATTTGCAGAAAGTAATTTAGTTCTAACCTTTGCCGATTAAGGGTTAGTAAGAGGAAGAACATGACTATTAAATGTAAAGTGAAGTCTATCGAGCCTTTGGCTTGTAATACTTACCAAATCCTACTTCACCCAGAAACACCGGTCGCTTTTAAAGCGGGCCAGTACCTGATGGTTGAAATGGGCGAGAAAGATAAGCGCCCATTCTCTATCGCAAGTAGCCCTTGCCGCCACGAAGGTGAGCTTGAGCTGCACATTGGTGCTGCCGAGCACAACGCTTACGCACTAGAAGTGGTTGAAGCGATGAAGAAGGCACAAGCTGAAGATGGCGATATTGCGATTGATGCTCCACACGGAGATGCTTGGATCAAAGAAGAAAGCGATCGCCCTCTATTACTTATTGCTGGTGGCACGGGTTTCAGCTACGTGCGCTCTATTCTTGATCACTGCATCGCGCAAAATAGCTCGAAAGAGATCTACCTATACTGGGGCGCAAAAGATGAGTGCCAGTTATATGCTAAAGAAGAGTTGGTTGGCATTGCAGAAAAGCATAGCAATGTGCACTTTGTACCGGTAGTAGAAGAAGCACCGGAAGTTTGGCATGGCCAAACAGGTAATGTGCTTGAGGCTGTTATGCAAAGTTTCGAATCATTAGCTGATTTCGATATCTATATTGCAGGTCGTTTTGAAATGGCGGGCGCTGCAAGAGACCTATTTACTCAGAATAAAGAAGCAAAGCGTGACCATATGTACGCTGATGCTTACGCATTTATCTAACAATACCCTTAGATTTTGAGCAAAAAGAGAGCAGAAATGCTCTCTTTTTTACGTTTAGGTGAACTATTAGGCAGTTAACCCCTATTTATTCATTTTTCATGAAAAAGTAGTTGCTAAGCTGAGAGGGTTCCCTATAATGCGACACCACTGAGACGGCAGATGCCACAAGGCTTCAGCAAGAATCAGTAAGACGGAAAGCGACAAAAAATTAATTTTCAAAAAGTGTTTGACACTGAATGTTAATTCGCTAGAATGGCCGTCCACTTCGAGAGGCTCCTTACTTAAAAGGAACGCTCAAGAAGTTAAGCTCTTTAACAATTTAAA
>NZ_JBFRJZ010000099.1:0-28813 GCF_041469125.1 Vibrio sp. 10N.286.51.E5
TTTTACTTTAATTGGTATAACTTCCTTTTAAAATGGTCCCGAATGAAACTGAAGTACTGCAGTTTTAGGCTGGTGAAGTACTTTGATACAATGGAATGATTAACTCATTTATGTTGATGCAGGGCCTGAACTGCTTGATTGTTTTCGTTGGTAACCGCTGCTTAAGGCGTACCGCCATACTCGATTGCGTTTGGCAACTGCGTCCTAGCTATGCCGGGCGATTAGAAAGCTTTGAATGGTGGCATTGGGATGATGAAACACTAGCAGAAATATTGCCACCATTCCAAAAAGATTGCGGTGAGTTTTTGGCTTACTTTGAGCAAGTCTAACCCCAATATATTTTAAGTCTGAAACTAAAAAAGCAGCCTAAGTGGCTGCTTTTTCGTTTAATAACTTTATAGCGGTTTAGCTGGCAAGCCGTTTAGTTCGCTAACTGATTAATTAGAAAGCTTAGCCTCGACTTGCCCAAGTGCGCGTTGGTACATAAACCAAGCACATGTACCGGCAAGCACATTACCCACCATGGCACCCCAGAACAGGCCTTCAATACCAGCAAGCTGCGAACCAATCCACAAGCAAGGCAAGAAGAAGGCGAACAGGCGCAGTGCTGATATCGTTAAGGCAGTATAAGACTTACCAAGCGCATTCGAGATAGAAACCATCAGCATACAGATACCCAACGGCCCTAAACTGATAGGAACGATAAGTAAGTGGTAGTTCAAAATGGTCGAGACTTCGTCTTCGCTGGTCATGAGATTTGCCAACCCGCCAGAGAACACCCAAGTTACCAGTGCGATCACCAATTGGAATCCTAATACAAACATCACGGCAATCTTCACAAGACTACGTATGTTCCCTAGGTTCTTTTCTCCCAACATTCGGCCAATCATAGGTGGCATCGACATAGTCAGAGCAAGCACTGCAACAATCGAAAAGAACTCAAAACGTGAACCTAGCGCCCAAGCTGCAACGGCTGCTGTGCCGTAGCCTGCAAGCAGTTTGGTGGCGAGCATCGAAGAGACTGGTGGCAGTAGCTGACTGATCATCGCAGGCCCCATGATGTTTCCTATAGAACGAATACTCTTGCCGATATCAAGATCGTGCCAGTCGAATGTCATCCAATGCTTCTTAGTTACCTTAGGAGCAACGATAAAGATACCCACACCGAACGCCAAGATGGTCGCAATCGCGGCTCCGTTGATGCCCATGTCGAGCGTGAATATGAAAATCGGGTCCAATATCAAGTTGATGATGCTGGTCGCGATCATCATCGAACCGGGCAGCATGGTATTACCATTGGCACGACACACACTGTAGAAAAAGTAGAGCAGTGCGCCTGTCCAAGAGCTTACCAGCCAATAGATCCAGTAATAATCAATGATCGGCAGTACCGTCGGTGGTGCATCGAGGAGTTGTAAAATAGGACCACGCAACAGATAGATGATGACCGAGAACAGCGCGACACTCACACTGCCCATCACAACGACTAATCCGCCGAGCTGTTTGGCATAGCGTATCTCGTTAGCCCCAATAGCTCTCGCGATCACAGCCGTTGTCGCGATGCCTAGTCCGACTTGAATCCCGATAATGATCATCTGAATTGGTAGCGTGAAGCCTTGAACCGCGAGCGGCAGTACGCCTAACTGGCCAATAAAAGCACTGTCTACAAGTTGGAAGCTCATCAGGGAGAGCACCCCAAACAGCATTGGCCATGTCATTGTATAGAGTTGTCGGCCAAGAGAAGGCGAGGGAGTTGCGGTCGTAGAATTCATAACACTCTTATCAGTCTTGAAGGTAGGTTTGTCGTAGTGACAATCCACTCAATGAAGAATTGCGTAAAGGATAACGTAACGTTAGCTCGATACCAATAAATGTCATTAAATCTATCGATATTACCTTTGCACAGTTTCATCGGTATGTGAGCATTGTGCAATGCAACTTTATGCGTTCGCTTATTGAAATTTAAGGTGTCGTATCTTGTTTCTGAGTTTTATATTAGCGGATTGGGTCTAAAGGTTTTCCATTCGACTATTTCTAATGTTTCGCTTTATCCCGATAACTTGGTGGCGTGACTCCAACCCAACCTTTGAATGCACGATTGAAATTACTCAAGTCGCTGTAACCCACTTGCCAACTGATGTCTTGAACAGAAAGGTTGGTCTCTTCAAGTAGCTGTTTTGCTTTAGCTTCCCGAACTTGTTCTTTGGCTTGTTTAAAGAGAATGTTTTTGCTCTTCAGGTTTCTCTGCAGCGTTCGTTTTGTCATGCCGAGCATGGTCGCAAACCACTCAATATTGAACCAAGGTAGAGTCGCATAGGTGTCTATTAATATCTCGACAGCGTGATGCCAATCTTGGGTACTATTTCGTTCTGAAATGGCACGATAATCATCGGGCAGCGGAATCGAGAACGCACCGTATTGCTCTTCAAACTGAATATCAGAATCAAAGAAATGCTTAGGTAATTTACGTGCGCTGTTGTTCTTAGAGACCAACTTGGCGTGTGATGGTTGCCAGCGACTGTCAATGAACTTACGGCATAGGCTAATCACGGTCAGGGCGCGAAACCATTCTGCTTGTTCAAAACCTGAGGTCGATGGGTGATAGCAACTTCGATGACACAGCCACCACAATCCATCGCTTTTTTCCGTCCATATGGTGACGTGATTACTTAAGGTCGATATTTCAGTAATCAAGCAGCGTACCGCTTGCTCGAGAGAAGTGCATTGTTCAATTTTTCGGTCTAGCTCAGGTGACAATTGCTCTAGAGAGGCCTTACGTCCAACCTCAATCCCTATCGAATAGCCAAACTTACGCTCAAGGCCATGAATGAAGCGAATCACGTCTTGTGTAGGAAGCCATTGATTGGATTGTGTCAGTTCAATGGGTAGACCGCACGCAACGGCGACGGTGCGCCAATCCAGTCTATGTTTGTCACAATACTGAATATATGGAGCAATGTTACTGGTCGAAGTGAGCAGTATGCTGGTGGTGTTCGATGATGCTTTCATTGTTTTGTGCCTACCATTAAATGTCATCAAGTGACCTAATTAAGTGTAGCGCATCTCCCTATACTTTTCCTAACCCAAACAGGAGAACAATTATGAAACTTAAACACATTGCCGTTCTAGTATCGTTAGCGACCCCATCATCATTTGCTCTTGCAGCAAACCCAGTTGAAGAAGCTCTGAAAGTTGAAGGTGCTCAAGTTACCTTGACCGTGAAAGAGGCGAGCACAGCATTTACCCCAAGTTTTACTGACTCAGCTCGTGAGTTATTCAATAACTTTCATTGGCAGATGGGCGGCGACCACAGCGTTTACTACAACATGCACATGAGTGAGTTTCTACCAACGGCACTGGCGGCTCCAAACGAAGAGTACAAGCCTTTAGTCAAAAATATCGACCCACGACTCGCTGCACTGAAAGTTGATACTGAAAGCAAAGGTCAGTTGACAATGGATGAGTACTTGGCGGATGAACAGTTCCGTACCCAAGGCTTTATGTTGATTCACAAAGGGGAGATCGTTTACGAAGCTTACCCAGGTATGAAGCCGACAGATACGCACGTTTGGGCATCTACAGCAAAAACGACGGTTGGCACAGTGATCGCAATGTTAGTGGAAGAGGGCAAAGTCGACCCTGAAAAAGAGATCGCTGAGTATGTTTCTGAATTGAAAGGAACGAACTGGGATGGCATCACAGTACACCAAGTTCTGAACATGTCGACCGCTCTAGACAATGAAGAGACATTAGAGTCTATCTTGAACCCAGACTCTGATGTGGTGCGTTTCTTTGCGGCATCGTTTAACTCACCAAGAGCAAAAACGGGTGAGATGGAAACTTGGATGGACGTGGCTAAGGGCGCGCAAAAGCTCGCAGGTGAAAAAGCCGGTGACCACTTCCGTTATGCATCTATCAACACCATGGTGCTGACTAAGTTAGTTGAAAACGTTGAAAACAAAACTTGGACTCAAGTATTCGAAGATCGTGTTTGGTCAAAAGTGCACGCACGTCAACCAATGCAATTCAACTTGACGCCAGATGGCATGGCGATCGCGGTTGGCTTGGTTTCATCAACGGTAGAAGATATGGCTCGCTGGGGAACACTATTTACACCTAGCTGGAAAGCGGTGGCTGATGAGCCAGTGGTGTCACAAGCTGTGATTGATCGTATCCGCAACGGCGGTGATCCAAAAGCATTCGTAGGTACTAGTAAAGAGAGCAGTTCACTGCACGCATACAACGAAAAAGCAGACTACAACGCATACCAGTTTGATTTCATTTTCAACGATGGTGCGATGTCGAAAAGCGGCAACCTAGGCCAATTTATTTACATCGATCCGGCGCGTGACTTTGTGGGTGTGATGTTCTCAACCAACCCATACCACTCAGGTTTTGGTGAGAATAAAGGCCCTGCACTAATGCGTTCGGCAGCAAAACTACTTGCTGAGAAGTAATCTATTTATTACCTAACAGGATGTTCCAGGCTTCAAGGAGGAAGCAAACGACTTTCGAGAGATATAATGAAAAAGTTTGCTCTATTAATCCCGTTGAGTTTAGGTCTAGCCCTTCCTGCACATGCCGATTCAGATTCCGAACGTGTTATCGATCCTGCTGATGTCACTAAAGTTTATACTCAAGCTGCATTGATGCTGAATGGTAGTTCAGATATCCAATTTCAAGGGCAAGTTTCTGGCGGTTTAGAAAACGGTCAGCAGTTTGCCCTACTGGCCGAAGGGACGTTTGTCGATGAAAGCAACACAGCACTTCGCGATCCAGACAAATTCGGTACAGAGTACAGCAACTCTAGAATTCAGTACTTCCACGTCTTTGAAACAGGGACGAAAGCTACGCCTAAAGTGGGTCTTTCATTAGATTATATTAATACGCGCAACAGTATTAAAAATGACTTATTGTCGGTTGGCGGTGTTGTTGCGATTAATCCAGCTTATACCGGTGGATTCCTGGTATTTCCAAGAGCAGGACTGATGACTGGTAGTATGGAGATCCCTGGCGTCACTTCATCTAAAGATGATTTAACGGGATACTCGCTTGGTTTGATTACCGCGAAGCATCTCGGTGACTCTGGCGCTTATGTGTCTTTGGTTCCTGAGTGGCAAGATCTTTCTGGTGATGATATCGACATGCAAAACTTCTCATTTAAAACATCGTTAAATGTGCCGATGAACACTGCAAGAACTTGGTGGTTGAATACGCGCTATGACATTACCAAAGCGGATGTTGATGTGAAAGGTGTGCCAATGCCGAATGGTTGGCAAACCGAAGCTTGGGTTGGTGTGAGATACTACTTCTAGCGCTCTAGCCAGCTAATTTGGAAAGAACCTAAAAAAGCCAGTCAACGTGACTGGCTTTTGTCGTTAAGGTACCGCGTGAAGCGTTACTTATTTACTTATTTACTTATTTATTAGCAACGTTACCTAGCTTCAACCACGTATCGATAACCGTATCCGGGTTTAGTGAAACAGAGCTGATGCCTTGCTCCATTAACCACTCTGCTAGGTCGTCATGGTCAGATGGGCCTTGGCCACAAATACCCACGTATTTACCCGCTTTGGTTGCCGCATCGATCGCCATTTTCAGCATTGCTTTCACGGCTGGGTTACGCTCATCGAAGAGGTGTGCCACATCGCCTGAATCTCGGTCGAGGCCAAGTGTCAGTTGCGTCATGTCGTTTGAGCCGATAGAGAAGCCATCGAAGTACTTCAAGAACTCATCAGCCAAGATTGCGTTCGATGGTAGCTCACACATCATGATCACTTTCAGACCTTGGTCGCCACGGCGAAGGTCGAATTTAGCCAGAATGTCGATAACCGATGCCGCTTCGCTTGGAGTACGAACGAATGGGATCATGATTTCAACGTTCTTAAGGCCCATTTCGTTGCGAACGCGTTTGATCGCTTGAGTTTCTAGCTCGAAACAGTCTTCGAATACTGGTGAGATGTAACGAGATGCACCACGGAAGCCCAGCATTGGGTTCTCTTCATGCGGTTCAAACGTTTTACCGCCGACTAGGTTGCTGTACTCGTTCGACTTAAAGTCAGACATACGTACGATCACACGCTTAGGCCAGAATGCAGAAGCGATGGTCGCGATGCCCTCTGTTAGTTTGCCTACGTAGAAATCGATAGGATCTTTGTAACCACGAATACGCTGTGTGATTTCAGCTTTAAGCTCATCAGACTGTGCGTCAAAGTTGAGCAGTGCTTTCGGGTGAATACCGATCATCTTGTTGATGATGAACTCTAGACGAGCAAGGCCGACGCCTTCGTTTGGAATCTGCGCGAAATCGAAAGCACGATCTGGGTTACCCACGTTCATCATCACTTTAGTCGGTAGCATTGGTAGCTCATCAACCTCAGAACGTTTGATTTCAAAGTCGAGTTCGCCGTTGTAAACGTAGCCTGTTTCGCCTTCTGAACATGACACTGTCACGGTATCGCCATCGTTTAGGCTGCTTGTTGCGCTGCCACAACCAACGATTGCTGGAATGCCTAGCTCACGAGCAATGATCGCAGCGTGACAAGTACGGCCGCCACGGTTAGTGACAATCGCAGATGCTTTCTTCATAACAGGTTCCCAATCAGGGTCTGTCATGTCTGTTACCAGTACGTCGCCTTCTTGAAGCAGTGACATTTGGTCTAGTGAATCAACCAAACGAACTGAGCCAGAACCGATACGTTGACCGATTGCGCGGCCTTCAACCAAGACATCCGCCTTGTTGTTTAGCTCGTAACGCTCGATAACGTTTTGGTCGCTTTGAGAACATACGGTTTCTGGGCGAGCCTGAACGATGTAAAGCTTGCCGTCGATGCCATCTTTCGCCCACTCAATGTCCATTGGACGTTGGTAGTGCTTCTCGATGATCATCGCTTGTTTTGCTAGCTCTTTGATCTCTTCATCGTTGAGTGAGAACTCGTTACGCTCTTGAGTGTCGGTGTCGATGATATCGACTTGCTTGCCGATTTCTTGATTGGTCGAGTAGATCATCTTGATCAACTTAGAACCAAACGTCTTTTTAACGATTGGGTAGTGACCCGCTTCTAACATTGGCTTGTGAACGTAGAACTCGTCTGGGTTCACTGCGCCCTGTACAACCATTTCACCCAAGCCCCAAGAAGAGGTGATGAATACCACTTGGTCGAAGCCAGACTCAGTATCAAGCGTGAACATCACACCTGAAGAGGCTTTGTCTGAGCGAACCATGCGCTGGATACCCGCAGACAATGAAATGCCACGGTGGTCAAAGCCTTGGTGTACACGGTAAGAGATAGCGCGGTCGTTAAACAGTGACGCGTAAACGTGCTTGGTTGCTTCGAGTACCGCGTCGATGCCTTTCACGTTAAGGAAGGTTTCTTGCTGGCCTGCGAAAGAAGCATCTGGAAGATCTTCTGCGGTTGCCGATGAACGAACCGCTACAGACAATTCTTCGTTGTCTTCAATTAGCTCACGGTAGTTCTCACGGATGTCTTGCTCTAGTGATTCTGGGAAGGGTGCATCTAGAACCCATTGTCGAATCGTTGCACCTGTCTTACGCAGTGCGTCAACGTCTTCAACATCAAGTTCATCAAGTAGTTGGTGGATGCGCTCATCAAGACCTTTGTAGTCAAGAAAGTCGTTAAACGCATAAGAGGTGGTAGCAAAACCATTAGGTACAGAAACACCAGCATTGGACAGGTTAGAAACCATCTCGCCCAGTGAGGCGTTCTTACCGCCGACTTTGTCGACATCTTCCATGGATAGGCCATTGAACCATAGGGTATTATTTTGCATTTATTTCTCCAGAAACATAGCAAGCATTGTAGGGATTTAAAGGCAAACGATTACGTGTCAGTTTAAAAAAATGTAAATTATTTTCTAAAGCTGTGGGGGACGTAATAGTCAGCAGGGTTTTGTTATATATATTATGGTTCCCATCCTACTCAAAATAATTTTAAACATTAAATAAAAAATGCAAATTGATATCCAAAGTCGTGATGTATTCTATGTTTCTGATGGAACGGCCATAACATGTGAGACTTTAGGGCATGTTGTTCTAGGTCAATTCCCTTTTAAAGCCAATGAAAAAACCTTTCCGTTTGTGGAAAGTGAGGACAAACTTTCTGATTTATTAAAAGAGATTGAAATTTCGTATCGTGATACCGGATTAGAACCGCTAGTGTTCTTTTCGATTGTGATACCTGATATCAAAACCAAATTGCTAGAAGCGCCCGCGCACTGTTATGACGTGTTAGAGAGCATCGTGCAGAAAGTACAGGATGACATTCAGATGGCGCCTGTTCCTAAGTTGCAGCGCTCACGCAGTGTAAACAAGGACTCGGTGAAGTATTTCGACCGTATTGCTGCGATTGAGTACACGCTCGCGCATGATGATGGCATCACGCTAAAAGGGCTGGAAGAAGCCGACATCATCTTGTTGGGTGTTTCTCGAAGTGGCAAAACACCAACAAGTTTGTATATGGCGATGCAGTTTGGCTTACGCGTAGCAAACTACCCATTTATCCACGATGACTTGGCACGCTTAAAGCTGTTGCCAGAGTTTGAGATTTACCGACATAAGCTGTTTGGTTTGACCATTGATGCAGAAAGGCTCACTGAAATTCGTGAGAACCGCTTAGCAGGCAGCGAATACGCCAGTGACTCACAATGTTTGTATGAATTGCAAACGGTAGAGGCGATGTTCCGTCGAGAAGCGATACCTTACATCAACACCTCTTCACTATCGGTTGAAGAAATTTCGACACGAATCTTGGAGCGAACAGGTTTGAGAAGGCGTCTGCTGTAAGACAAAGCCTTAGAGAAATAGAATGGCCAGATAAAAGAAAATCGAAGCTCGCAGTTTACACCTGAGAGCTTCGATTTTTTGTTTGTGCTCGTTGTAGTCGCTTGCGAGTCAGAGCTTGTTTTCTTAATCAGAGCTTGCTTTCTTAATCGAGATAGCTTTCTAGCGAAGTAAAGACAGCTTTAGCGTTTCGCTTTTCTTTTCTAACCAGCGTTCAAGTGCTGGTGGCCAACTGATGCTTGGTTCTACGCAAAAGCCACGAAGCATCGAGAAATACACCGCTTGATCGATTAGAGGCAGTGATGACTCACCATTCTCTAGATCCAGTAAGAGTTCGGCATCTTTCAGTAATGGGTTAATCAGTTGAACGAACTGAGGCGTCTTTTCTAACAGTTCTTCAAAGTTAAAACCTTCGGTCTCTTTACAGGCACGCCAAGCTTCTTTGGCTCCAGAAGAGCGATATTCAGCCAAGTCGAGGTTCCACCAACGTGGGCGTCCAATCTGTTGAGTAAGAGGGAATGCGCGAGTTTGGAACACAGTCACTTGCTCAGATGGCACACGCTGCTCATCGCTTGATTTCAAGTCCATGAAGTACGCGATGATATCTAGGCTCTCTGCCATGATAGAGCCATCGTCTTTTTGTAAGACGGGTACCATCTTTTTACCGATCAGATCGATAAGGGTTTGGGCATCATCATAATCGACAGAAACAAGCTCAATGTTCAAGCCTAGCGATTGAGCAATGTAGGAGACTCTTGCACAGAAAGGGCAGTGATCGTAAATGTAAAGCTTCATAGCTTCCCTCATTCGGGTCTTTCTTAGTATAAGATGATGCTAATGTACCAGAAACTTTCGCAGACAATAAGCCTTTGTTAACAAGAACTATTCACTGCGATTAAGTGCACGGGAATATCAAGAGAACGATGAGAATAAGCACCTAGTGTAGAAACTCGTTGCCTAATTCTATTGTCAGTTGAGTGCGGTTTTATTGTAACGAGTAAGCTAATGAGAAAGCTGGTGGGTAAATGACGGGCATAAAAAAGGCTCTGGCTGCTCACTCTAATGCAGAAGAGTGAAGTCAGCCAAAGCCTCAATTTTGTTACCTTTAGTAGAGTGACTACTAAAAGGGCAGAGTGGTTAAACTATGCTTTTTTAAGATCTTGCGCTGGGTAAGTAAGCGTCATTGCGCCTTCTACCGTTGTAACGTGAACGTAGCCACCACCAGCACTTAGGCCAGTTACTACCATTTCACCTAGTTCAACACCTTTTGTTGCTACAACGCGATCATCAACTGAAAACACTTTACACACCTTCAATAAATTAAATAAATACGATAGATATCGAACGCGGATTTAAACAGATGGGACCTCAATCAACTAATCCGGTTATTTGTCGTAAAGATTAAATTCAGTTATGTATAAATAATTATGTATTAAAAATCAGTTTGTTAACTTACGCTGTGACGTTATTTATCCGCTGGATACACTACACCAACTTGTTGGCGCATCTCTGTAATTAACTTCGCAACCGTTAAAGCGCGCAGTTGGGCCTGCGCTTGTGTTGCGTTGTCGCCAGCAATGCAGCTAGCAAAGGCCTGCGCTTCGTAACTCATGGAGTTTTCGCTTTGTGCTTGAGTAAGGTTTTCTACCGTGCCATCGCGGTAGCGGATCTTAACGTCAGTACATTCAGCGATGTGATCGATGATGATCGCCCCTAATTCACCTTGGATCTCGCTTGGCGCATAAGAGTCGCTGACTTTGGAGTGCGCAAGGGTCACATCAAACTCAGGGTATTGGAAGATCGCACAGCCATGAGCATCGACACCTGAATCAAGTAGCTTTGCAGAAGCCTGTGCGTTTTCAGGTTTGCCAAATAGCGCGACTGTCGCGGCAACACAGTAAAAGCCAATATCGACCAATGAGCCGTTAGAAAAAGCTGGGTTGAAGGTATTTGGGTTCTCGCCGTTTAGGTATTTTTGGTAGCGCGATGAATACTGGCAGTAGTTGATGTGTGCTTTATGTACCTTGCCAATCTTTTCTAACCCAAGTTGAACTTGCTTAAAGTTCGGTAGGAATTGAGATTTATACGCCTCAAACAGCACCACACCGTTTTTCTCAGCGACTTCGAACATGCGTGTTGCTTCATCAATATTTGATGCAACCGGCTTTTCACAGATAACATGCTTGCCGTGTTCCATCATGAAGATAGATTGCTCGCAATGCAGTGAGTTAGGGGAAGCGATGTACACGGCTTCTACAGTGTTGTCATTGGCCAATGCGTCGAGTGAGTCATACGTGGTTTCAACGTCAAATTCTTGGGCGAACTGTGCCGCGCTGTCTAGATTTCGAGAGTAAACCGCAGCAAGTTGCATCGATTGAGATTCGTGCGCAGCTTGAACAAACTTTTGTGTAATCCAATTGGTTCCAATTACAGCAAACTTAATCATATAGGTATCCAGTCGTTAGTCGTCGTTAGTATATTGATTCTGCAGAGATAGTAGCACTCAACGGCTGGCAATGTGCCTGAGATTTACGGAACAATTTCCCTAAACATAGTGCCTAATATTAATGTTCAGCCTTCACAGAGCGTCTGAGTTGACCAGTGTAACGGTGCACAACTAAGCCATTTTTGCTAAGGTGTTATTGAATTCAAACAAGGTGATGATATGCAAATCCGGACGGCCAAGGTAACTGATATTAACGCGATCTTAGCGCTCTCTGAGCAGATAAACCGTCAACATCATCTTGGTGCGCCTATGGTATTTGCACCAGCGTCACAAGGCTTGGCCGACAGTGAAGAGTATTGGTTAGGTTTGATGCTTGACCCACTTGGCGCTTTCTTGGTTGCAGTAGACGACAAGCAAGTCGTTGGCTTTTTAGCGGGTAAGGTAACGCAGAACAAAGGCGTCAGTTTTATTCAGCCGCACAAGGTGGCAAGGGTCAATACGATTGTGGTGAACGATCAGGTTCAGAGCAAAGGTGCTGGTCGAGCGTTAATGAAGTCTTTTAATCAATGGGCGCAGGCGAGAGGAGCGATAGAACTTAGGTTGGAGGTAATGGAGTTTAACCAACAAGCTCAGGGTTTCTATGAGTCGTTAGGAATGGAAACTCAGTCACGAACCATGTCCATGCGTTTTGAGGAGATCTAAAGGTGCGTCTGTTTCTGCCTTTATCACTGTGTTTACTGTTTGTGGCTTCGAACGCGAATGCTGAGCAAGTCGTGGTCGAGAAAATAGTCTCTGACGCGACCGCTATCGAAACCATCGTATTCGAGTCTGCACCGGCTCATTCTCAACGTGTCTCAACGTCTTCATCTAACTCAACCTCTTCCACGAGCTCAAACTCCGAGCATGTGATTATTGTGGATGATGTTCTTAACAGTAGCCCTGATGAAAAGGTAGCTCAGCTTTCTCAAGGGTCATCAAAACGTCCACCTCAAAGTTCCTCTCGACAGTTTTACAACGTACCGGATAGCGCATCTGAGATAGATTCGCTGTCGCAAGTGGTTACGTTAGTTAAAGTCGATAAATCGAAACGTAGGATGTATCTGCTAAAAGGTGAAGAGGTGATTCAGGAGTTTCGTATTGCGCTAGGCAAACAACCGAAAGGGCATAAACGCTTTGAAGGGGACAACCGAACGCCGGAAGGGGAATACCAGCTCGATTATGTGATGGAAGAGTCGGACTTTTATCGCTCAGTACATATTAACTATCCGCAACCTTCGGATATGCAATGGGCAGAGCAAAATGATGTAGATCCTGGAGGAAACATCAAAATCCATGGCATCAAAAACGGCGAGCGTCGTTCGCCGAGCTTTATTCAAAGTTTTGATTGGACGGATGGCTGTATCGCGTTAACCAATCAAGATATGGATGAGTTTCTCCAACTTGTAAAAATGGGTACCCCTATCCATATCGAATGGTAGTCATTGGTACCCAGTTTTCTTAATCACTTTCCGCAGTCAATTAGCGCAATCAATTCGCGAAACCAATTCGTAAAAGCAACGTCCAAAATTAAACGCTAAAGCCGTTACAGTAAGACTCGACCTGCACTGAATATTGCAATCACAATCAGCAATGCAATGGTGACTGGCTTAAACTTCGCTCCACCAAATCTTTCGAACAGTTTAGAACCCACATAACCGCCAAACATGCTGCTTGGTAGAAGCGCGAGAGTCAGCCAAACTACATCGCGGTCGACTAACCCAGCGATAGATGCCGAAACAAACGCAGTGGAATCAGCCAATACAAAGAAGGCTATCAGGCCTGCTCTGGCAATGTGCGGAGCGACTGGGCTTGCTAATGCATGAGTGCCAATTGGAGGCCCTGACATCGAAGCCGCGCCGTTCATTACACCCGCAAGGCTTCCTAGAATATAGGGAGTAAATCTAGGTTCGCTTTTGTACTGGAAACCTTTGTAGATCATAAGTGCAGACGCAAAAATGAAGGCACTGATGATCAAGATGATCGTGTCTTGGCTAACGGATTTAAGCAGAAGTAAGCCGACTGGTGTGAAGGCAAAACAAGGGATAAATACCTTTAAAACCCAGCGCCAGTTAACATGCTTTCGAACTTTAGGCAGTAATTGAACATTGCCTAGGAGATCGATCAACATGAAGACAGGAACCAGTTCGATAACAGGCTCGAATAACGCACTTAATGGCAATGCCACTAAGGTGAAACCGAAACCTGAGAAGCCACGAACAATAGCGGCGAAAATGAAGATTGCACCCAAAATTGGGAAGGTTGGACTAAAAATGAGATCCATAAATTAAGTAACCAATGAAGCTGTCTAAATAGAGCGAGCTAATGAAACCAAGTGAGTAGCGGAATGTACTCCTACTCAATTGTGTTTGCTACCTAATTTTAAGGTTTCCCGAGAGTTAATTTTAAAGTATCTCGGGGTTGTTTTTGCAGTATTCGCTTGGTCAATTTATAGAGGTGAATTGATTCGGAAAATCAGTAAATACAGCATCTACTTTTGAGATGAATTTGAAGTGAGACGGATCGTTTACTGTGTAGCACCATGTTTGAATCTTTGCTTCGGCAAGCGTATCAAGATCATCCTGATTGACGTTTTCGTAATTCATATGACAACTGAACGCTTTCACCTGATCAATAAGCAAAAGATCGTCTTGAGAGAGCTGCTCTGTGATCACGCCAACGCGGTATCTTGGTAAGTGGTGAGCCATTTCTGCAACAACTTCATGGCTGAAACTTGAAAGCAGCACTCTGTCCGTGTCTATGTTTGAGCGGATCAGCTCACTGTGTAGAAGATCAACCACATGAGGGGCTTGGTGTCGGCTATCGACTTTTATCTCTAGGTTAACGCTGAGGTTATGTTCTTCAACAAGTTCAAGTAACTCGCTAAGTGTGAGTATTCTTTCTCCTTCGAACTGTTCTGACTTCCAGCTACCAAAATCAAGCTGACGCAGCTCTGCCAATGTGTGTTCATCAACACGGCCCTTGCCATCACTACAGCGCTCGAGAGTGTGGTCGTGGCAAACGACAAGCTCATCATCCTGAGTTTGCTGAATATCGACTTCAATCCATTTCAAGCCAAGTTTAGCGGCTTGTTCAATACTTGCTTTGGTGTTTTCTGGGTGAGTACCCGCTACACCACGGTGACCTACGATGATAGATGACATAATTAATCCTTCTTAAAGACGCACCGTAAAAACGCATTAAATATCAGTGTACTCGATTAAGCGAGGGCCGTCGTTATGCTTGTCGTCTCTTCGCGTGACTCTTGTGAAGTAAAGTTATTCGGCTGAATACGCTTCCCACGACTGTCAAAAATATGCAGGTTAGATTTATCAATGCTTAATCCGAGCGGCAGTACTTGGCATAGTGTCGTTTCTGGCGTGACGGCGATAAAGGGTTGGTCGTTCACCAGGCCATGAACCAATTGATTCGGCCCCAATGGCTCAACCACACTGATACGCAGTTCGAGAGGCAAGGTGTTCATTTTTAATTCGGAACAAACCTCAGAGTGTTCAGGGCGAATGCCAAGCGTGATAGTCGCGTTCTTAACGTGCGCGTACTCTGGCAGGTACATTTGTTGATCACCGATTTCAAGATAGCCATCATCGAGCGTGGCAGTTAGGAAGTTCATCGCGGGGCTGCCAATAAAGCTTGCCACAAAGGTACTGGCAGGCTGGTGGTAAACTTCTCTTGGTGTGCCGACTTGTTCTATCTGACCTTTGTTGAGAACCACGATTCTATCTGCCAGTGTCATGGCTTCGACTTGGTCATGAGTCACGTAAACACTGGTTACGCCTAGCTCGCGTTGTAGCTTTTTGATTTCTAACCTCATGTGAGCGCGCAATGAGGCATCTAGGTTAGACAAAGGCTCGTCAAACAGGAACAGTTGAGGGTCGCGTACAATCGCTCGTCCCATAGCAACGCGCTGGCGCTGACCACCCGAAAGCTTGGCTGGCTTGCGATCTAGGTATTCTTCGATCTTTAGTGTCTTGGCGACTTTCTCAATCTTCTCTTCAATTACGTGTTGGCTGACACCTCGGTTCTTTAAACCATAAGCGAGGTTTTTGTATACCGTCATGTGAGGGTAGAGTGCGTAATTTTGAAAGACCATTGCGATATCTCGTTGAGCTGGCTTTTCGTTATCAACACGGCGGCCACTTAAGTGAATCTCTCCGCCAGAGATACTTTCCAGCCCCGCTATTGAACGTAGGATAGAAGACTTGCCGCAACCCGATGGGCCAACCAACACAAGAAATTCACCCTTTTCGATATCAAGCGAGACATCTTTCACTGCACGATGACCGTTCTCATAAGTCTTTACCAAGTTTTTGATGCCTAACATGGTAGGTGCTTTGTGCGTATGGTTGTGAGTGGCTTGGGTGTGCCCTAACGTTTGTTTTAACTTTGGCATCGGGGTGTCCTCTGTATTTTTGTGGATAGCTTGGTGAGAATGCAGGTGAGACATCTTGTACTCAGCGAGTGATTGAATGCGGTTATCGTTCATTTGATTTTTGTCGTTATTATTTTTCACTTTCTACTAGCCCTTTTACAAACCAACGTTGAAATACAACCACCACTAAAACGGGTGGCAACATAGCTAAAATCACCATGGCAAAAACATAGTCGTAGCGCGGTAAACTGGTTTCATTGATGTTGTTGAGTACTTGTTTGATGCCCATCACGATGGTGTTGTAGCCTTCGTCCGTGGTCATCATGATTGGCCACAGATATTGGTTCCAACCCACCACAAACATGATGATGAAGATTGCGGCAATCATGGTTTTAGACAGTGGCAATAAGATGTCGACAAAGAATCGAAATGGACCTGCGTTATCTAGCTGAGCGGCTTCTAACAATTCATCGGGGATGGTTTTGAAGAACTGCCTAAAAAAGAACGTCGCGGTGGCTGAGGCGATCAAAGGCAGAATTAAACCTGTGTAGCTATTAAGAAGCCCAAGCCCAGCGACAACCTCATAGGAAGGGATAATGCGCACTTCTAATGGCAGCAAAAGCGTCACGAAGATCAACCAGAACCAAGCTGTAGCATAAGGCAGTCTGAAGTAGACCAAAGCATACGCAGCCATCATCGAAATGATGATCTTACCGATCGCAAAACCTAGCCCCATGATCATCGAGTTGGCGATCATTTTGCTGGCGGTGACTTCGCCACTGAAGCCCATGCTTTTGTTCCAAGCTTCGCTATAAATGGCCGTAAAGTTATCGCCTGGTACCCATTGCAGGCCTTCGCTGACAATGGTGTTCGGGTTATGCGTCGAGCTGGCGAAGATTAGCCAGATAGGGACCAACATGAACAGCATCCCAGCAATTAGAATTAGGTGGTCATAGACCTTATTACTTTTCATAAATAACTCCTGTCGCGTAATTCATTGCACGCTTGGCTTTCACTGGTGGTTGCTCTCTATTGCCGATAAGTAGCGCGATTGAAGGGTTAATAGTGAACACGCTTTTCTACAACGCGGAACTGGATAAAAGTCAGAGTGAGTACCAGTACTAAAAGCACTACAGATTGCGCTGAACTACCGCCCAAATCGGCACCAACAAAGCCGTCTCGATACACCTTGTAAACTAACGAAGTTGTACCGCCACCAGGACCGCCATTGGTCATGGTGTCGATCACGCCAAAGGTTTCAAAGAAGGAGTAGGTGAGGTTGATGACCAACAGAAAGAAGCCAGTAGGGGCCAGTAGTGGGAAAGTGATGGTCCAGAAACGTTTCGAGTCACTGGTACAATCCAGCATCGCTGCTTCTTTTACCGCGTAAGAGATCGATTGAAGTCCCGCCAGAAAGTAGATGAAATTCACCGAAACCTGTTTCCAAACCGACACTAAAATCAGAGCAAACGTGGCATCTATAGGATCGGTCTGAAAGCTAAAGTCCCAACCAATAACTGCAAATAACTCGGTAAACACGCCAATGTGTGGGTTAAACAAGAAAGCACCGATTACGCCTGCGATCGCAGGAGCAACGGCGTACACCCAAGTGAGAGTGACCTTGTAAGCCCCTTGTCCGTGAATGATATTGTCGGCTTTTGCGGCGAGCAGCAAAGCCAAGGCAAGCGATAGGAAAGAAACCACAATCGCGAACATCAGGGTAAAGCCAATTGAGCTGAGATACTCGCTCGATTCGAATAGCATTTGATAGTTTTCGAACCAAACGAATAGAGAAGATGTGCCCCAAGGATCTTCCAGCATAAAGGAGAGATAAACTGCCTTTGCCGCTGGGTAGATAAAGAAAACCGCAATGATGAGTATCTGAGGTGCTAAAAATAGGTAAGGCAGCGGAGAGTGAAAGAATTGTTGACGTCGTTCCACAGGGTAATCCCAAAAAGTTATTAAAAGTTGACCACTAGCTAGTGACAGTTATCACTAGCGCGATATCAAGGAATGCATCCAGTTGAGTTATCGTTGTTGGAGCAAGAAATGGCGCTAATGAATAATCTCCTCGCGCCTCGTCATGACTCTATTTATTCGAGGGTGCTGACAAGACGTGAGGAGTAATTTACTGCTTTGGTTAGTTAAGCTTCTAAACAGAAACTTCTGAGTTAATAAAGCAGCTTTAGCTAACGAGCCGACCTAATTCATCGTGCGAGCGAAGCGTTTTAGTAGCTTGCTGCTTTCATCTTCGACTTTGTCTAGGCTGTTCTCAACGCTAGAGCGGTCAGCGAAGATATTGTCGAACTCACGGTGCATCACTTCACGGATCTGCGGGTAATAACCTAAGCGGTAGCCCTTAGTCCATTCGCCCGATTTAAGGCTTAGCTGCTTAACACCCACTTCTGCGTCTGGTTGTTCTTTGTAGTAACCAGACTCTTTCGCTAGTTCATATGCAGCGGTTGTTACAGGTACATAGCCCGTGGTTTTGTGCCAGTAAACCTGTGTTTCAGGCTTAGTCAGGTAGTCAAAGAATGCAGCCACACCTTTGTCTTGTTGTTGGTCATGACCATTGAGTGCAAACAGAGCGGCACCACCAATGAAGGTTAAGCCAGCATCCGGGTTAACCGATTTCCAGTATGGAAGGTAAGTTGTGCCTAACTCGAAAGGTACGCGGTTACGTAAACCACCGAATGAACCTGAAGAGCCCATCCACATTGCCACTTCTTGGCGCTCGAAAGGCGTTTGGTTTGCATCCCAATCGCTGCCGTAATACTTGTAATAACCTAGATCTGACCACTCTTTCATCTTGCTAACGTGCATCATCATGTCTTTGGTGTTGAACATGATCTTAGTGGATAGGCCGTCGTAGCCGTTGTTCTGGTCAGAGACTGGCAGGTTATGGCGAGACTTGAAGTTCTCGAACATGATCCATGGCGTTAGAGATTGAGAAAACGCGATGTGTCCGTCTTCCTTCAGCTTTTTAGCAACAACTTCTAGTTCTTCATAAGTTTTAGGTGCCTCTGCACCGACTTCCGCAAGAAGGTCTTTGTTGTAGTAAAGAACTGGGGTCGAACTGTTGAAAGGCATACCAATCATCTTGCCTTGGCTGTCTGCATAGAAGTTACGAACGCCCGCTAGGTAGTCGTTCGAATTAAAGTTGTAGCCAGACTCAACCAGAATATCTTGTACGGGTTTGGCGACACTTTTAGCGTTCATGATGGTTGCAGCACCGGCATCGAATACTTGTAGAATGTTAGGAGCTTCGCCTGCTCGATATGCCGCGATACCCGCTGTTAAGGTCTCTGTGTATGAACCTTTATAGATTGGCGTGATCTTGTAATCATCTTGTGACGCATTAAAGTCAGTCGCAATCTTATTGACGGTTTCTCCAAGTTGGCCGCCCATTGCGTGCCACCAAGTGACTTGAGTCGTTGCGAACGCTGGCATTGCCGCTGTTGCGGAAAGAACGCCTGCCAAAATTAGCTTATTCATCTTCTTTTCCTTTTGGATGAAATCGATGTAGAGGTATTGAATTAGAGTATTAACGAGACGGTAGGGGTGTCGTTTGAAGCTATCTTGAACAGGCCATATTTCACTTACGTGGCTAAACCGTTTCAGTGATATGAAAGATTCGTTTCGATTTTATTTAAGAGTAAAGTTATTGATGGTTTTGATGTTGAACATGTTCGGTTTTTAAGACGTTTTATTGAACAACTGTTGTTCAATAAAAAAGCCTCTCGATGGAGAGGCTTAGAAGAAGGTTCGATGTGGATACAGTTTTAGTGCGCGATGTCCAATTGGTTGTCTTTCACGCCGTTAATACGGAACCAACCAGCGATACTGAATCGCTCTGTGTTAGTAGGCAGAACCTCGTGTGGGAATTGTTCAGACAAGAATACCAATAGTCGACCACCCTTTGGTGGAATGGTCGCGATGTGGTTGTCTTTTAGATCGTAAACCACGAGCTCACCAGCGTCTTCTTCTGTCCACTCATCATTCATGTAGAACACAGTAGTCAGGCGGCGGTTTTCATTGCCCTTGAAACAATCTAAGTGCTTCTGGTAGAAGTCGCCTTTTTCGTATTTAGCAAAGTGCGCTTCGTACTCGAACAGACCCAAAAAGAACGCTTGGTTTGCCGCTAAACGAATTTGTTCCATCTTGTCTAAAAACAGAGATGCTGGCTGACCCATATCACGGCGTACCCACTGAATTTTGTCACTACGAATCGTTGCTTCTCGTGCTACATCATCGTTACGGCCGATCCTAGCCTTTTTCCAGTTCTCTGGAATGCAATCCCTCAATGCCACCACTTCTTCGTGAGTTAAGAAGTCGTCCCAAACGAAATAACCTTGGGTAGAAAGAGCATCGATCAATTGGTTCATGTATAGCACTCAGACAATAAATTAGAGGCGCATATATAGTCCTAATAACTCGGGCTAACAAATCACATGTTTTGTTGTCACGACAAATAGATTCATAAGCTTTATCTGAAAGGTTGATAGAACAAGGTTTCCGATAATGTGAGCATTCAATAATGATGAAAAACATCGGATTAAATTGATGATCATCTTTGAAATTTGTTCCCATTGCACTGAGTTGAATTGGATTTGAGTAATTTAGTGGTTACCAGTGGAAATCTTGATGCGAGCTATCTATCCGGTTTTAGATTATTGTTTTTAACAAAATGATCACAATTAAAGTTGGATTTGCTAATATAAAGGTCTGACCAGTTGTTTTGTCACAAGGAGTGGGTTTGCAGCTGCATACCATTAAAGGCTATATCCAAGACATGTATCTCGTAGAGTACCCTGACAGGTTGCTCTTGCTTGATGGTGCGTGTCGAGCCGACATCCCGCATTTGAAGGATTTCATCGAAACTGAGCTTGTGCGTGATTTTGCTGATCTACATACGGTTGTGGTTACGCACATGCATCCAGACCACGCAGGAGCAGCGCACAAGCTCAGAAAGCTGACCAATTGTCATTTGGTTGCAGCAAACCGAGACAAGGATTGGTATTACGGCATTGATGGCATTTTGATGCATCTGACCGATCTGGCATTGGCACGATGGATGGCGAACCGATTGGGCAAGCCAAAAGCAAATTTGTGGTATTCAAGAAAGTTAAAGCCCGACTTCAAGTTGTCGGATGGTGATAGCATTCCGGGGTTTGATGACTGGTTAGTTCTAGAAACACCGGGTCACACTGACAGAGATCTTTCCGTCTATTGCCCATCACACAGTATTGCCTATGTGGCGGACTTAATGGTTGAGGTCAAAAAGAAGCTGATTCCGCCTTTCCCAATTTTTCATCCCAATAAGTATCGAGCGTCGGTGTCTCGTATCTATGACATGCAGGTCGACACCTTGCTGGTGGCGCATGGGGGACAAGTGAATTTGAGTGAGCAAGCATTTGAACATTTGTTGCTGAGTGCGCCAAGAAGGCCCGTGACACATTGGCGAGTGACTAAAATTAAACTCAAAGGTTTGGTTAAATCTGTTTGGCGATTTGGGTTTAACAATAAAAAAAATCGCCACAAATAATAAAGGCCAGTCTCAAAGACTGGCCTTTATTAGTGTGTGTTGTTGACTCACTATTTGAGCTGTGGAGCAGTTCAATTAGTGAGAAATTAGAAACTCACCTGCTGGGTCAACAATCACTTTGTCACTCATGCCTTGACGACCAAGCAGCATCATATAAGTCATATCCTGACGGTTGCTTAGCGTGATATCGATAGGCCATTGTTGGCCACCGATTCTTAGCATGGTTTCAATCACGCAACGGTGTTCAACTTCGCCGTTAGATGATTTAATTTTCTTACTTGTTTTCAGTTTCGCCTTGCAGCGCACCGTCTCTTCTAGGTGATAAACGTCTGGGTGAAGGTCGAACTCTACGAATTTCTCACCATTTGATTTAACACATAGTAGATTGTCTACGTGTAGAGAAGAGGTTTTAGCCCCTGTATCAACACGTGTATGTAGTCCAGTTATCCCTAACTCTGGTAAGCAAAGTGCTTCGGTATTCCCTATGATCATTTTATTGTTCATTTTCTTTCCAATCATGAGTTATCGGTATTCAATCAGCCCTTGCCACGAGTACGGTTAGCGTTTGGTTTTGCATTCTTCTCGATGAATTCGAAAATCATGTCTGCTACATCTTTACCCGTTGCTTTCTCGATGCCTTCTAGGCCTGGAGAAGAGTTTACTTCCATTACTACTGGGCCGTTCTTAGATTGTAGGATATCTACACCACATAGGTTTAATCCCATGATTTTCGCTGCATTGATTGCTGTTGCGCGCTCTTCTTTGGTTAGTTTAACCAGCTGAGCAGTGCCGCCACGGTGCAGGTTAGAGCGGAATTCACCTTCACCAGCTTGACGCTTCATTGCAGCAATTACTTTGTTGCCAACAACAAAACAACGGATGTCTGCGCCATTTGCTTCTTCAATGAACTCTTGAACCAAGATGTTCGCTTTTAGGCCCATGAACGCTTCGATAACGCTTTCTGCTGCTTTGTTTGTTTCTGCTAGTACAACGCCGATACCTTGAGTGCCTTCAAGAAGCTTGATCACAAGTGGCGCGCCGCCTACGTTTTTGATCAGGTCTTGAATCTTGTCTGGGCGGCTAGCGAAACCTGTTTTTGGTAAGCCAATACCTTTACGAGACAACAGTTGTAGTGAGCGCAGTTTGTCGCGAGAGCGACTGATTGCTACTGACTCATTGATACAAAAAGTGCCCATCATTTCAAATTGGCGAACAACCGCAGTTCCGTAAAAGGTAATGGAAGCGCCAATACGTGGAATAACAGCATCGTATTGAGGTAGCTCTTCACCCATGTAGCGAATCTTCGGATTGTTACTCGCGATATCTATATCACAGTGCAACGTGTCGATAACATCGACCTGATGACCACGTGCTTCTCCAGCCTGCTTTAGACGAGCGGTAGAGTATAGATTTTCGTTGCGAGAAAGAATTGCGATACGCATGGCGTTTCCTTAGTTAATACCTGATTGGTAACTGCAAATAAATTAGTTGTTAGCTGAGCTTTCAGTTTTTTCTGAGGCTCCTTGCTTGCTTCGGGGTGAACCTTAAGGCTTTTCGTTCAACTAAGAAAACGAATTAAATTTGTCGAGTCGACAACGGAAATTTATCGATTGTGTGAGCTATTGGTACAGCAGGCTTGAGAGGGGAATTGGAATGGAAAAGCGAGTTGAGACCTAACTCATATTGGGGGTAGGAGCATATTAGGTTGTACCCAACTCGCGTTTACTCGGTGCTAAAAAGTGTACTAATAACGCCAGTTACATAGATCTATAAGTGTTCGTAGTGCTTCTCTTTCGAGCTTACTGCAGGTGCTTTTTAGCTTGTTAAGATAGTATTTTCTCATGGTCATTACTCTCTCTGGTTAGGCTTTATTTACAACCTATGGTTTGTTGCTGACCCGTTCATTATGGATAATTAAGAGGAACTAAAAAACAGATGTTATTTTTATTGGTTGTTCCTGTTTTGGTCGCATTACACTACTTTTTGATGAATGTGTTTTATAATGGGCTTAATTAGGAAGAGCTATCTTTAAAAGGTTCATTATTTGTCTGATCTAAACATGATGCGTTACTACACGCGGCTAGAGTCGTTCGAGCCAAACATTTCTCATTCAGTCACCCTAGTCGAAGTAGCGGATATGCTGTTTACAAGCTTGCGTCACGCTCGAACCTTACTTGGTAAGATGCATCAAGCTGAATGGGTGGTGTGGGAGCCAAAAGTTGGCAGGAATCAACGCTCTAACTTAACACTGCGTTTTAGCAATTCAGAGTTGGCGCAGCATGTTGCAAGTAAACTGATAGAGCAGGGCAAGTACGAAAAAGCACTTTCCATATTGGATAATGACCGCGCTGTGTTTGGTTCTTTACTGCAAGAAACTTCCGGCGCGACCATGCGTGAAGGGCTGCTGCACGTTCAATTAACCTATAAGCGTAAGTTTGAGGATTTGTTTCCGCACCATATACACCGCAGTAGCGAACGATTTTTGATAAGACAGGTTTTTAGCTGCCTAGTGACGTGTAATGGTAAAGGTGAGTTAAAGCCTGAATTAGCTCACCATTGGGAATATGACACAGAGCAACTGGTTTGGACTTTCTATCTGCGCCCCGGTCTGACTTTTCATGATGGTCAGCCAGTAGATGCCAAGCAGCTGGTTGCTTTGTTTACTGCTCTACAAGCTCTGCCTTTCTATCAAGCTGAGTTAGATCATGTCGCTTCCATCTACAGTGAGCAGCCATTAAGGATCAGTTTTAAATTAACCCAAGCGGACACAGGTTTTGCGGGGTTGCTTGCTGGTGTTAAGTATTCGATTCAACCCGCCGAGCAAGTGATGCGTGAACCGTCCCCATTAAACTCGGTGTCACATGCTGTTATTGGAACCGGTCCATTTAAAGTGGTTGAGACCAATAATGAACGAATCAAGCTTGCCGCATTTGAGCACTATTATGGTTGTCGCTCGTTAACTGATGAGGTGACCATCTGGCAGTTTGAGGAACAAATGACGGGCAGTGCTCGGTTTGATGACAGCCAAATGCAAGTCTCGTCTTATGAAGATTCTTCTTGTTTCCATCAGTTAGGGAAAAGCGATACGGAACTTGTTTCTGCAGACACAGACGGCCTTCGTAGCCGAGTCGAGGATGGGTGCTTATTTATCCTGTTCAATCAAAACTCTGGGGCAACTCCGCTTAATAATGAGCAGCGTAAATACCTTTCAGAACTGACCAACCCACAAGCGATCTTGTCTCAGTTGGAACATAACAAAGGTCTGTTTAGTGTCTCTTTGGCTCAAAATATACTGCCAAGTTGGCAGAAGCTGTATCGAACGCCTTCGAAAGAGACACAACTGCCGAAAAAGATGAGTATAGCGGTTTACGATTATTATGCGTTGTATCGATGTGCGATTTGCGTATCTGACATACTCAAACGATATGGTGTGGAAGTTGAGGTGAACACCTACAGTTTTCGAGAATTGGCTCAGTTATCTCAGAGTGGCGAGTTAAAGGAGGACTTGGTGCTGTGTAACTTGAACCTCGATGACAATGCTCCGTCTTCGCTGTTCTCGTGGATGATGAACGATCCTGTTTTGCACTCTGCTTTAGGAGAGATGAACAGCGATTGGCTCAAGCAGCGCTTGGATAGTCATAAAGCATCCGTGGAACTGCCTAATTACTTGGCAGAGCTAGAACCTATCGCGTCTACTCTGATCTCAGATTATTGGTTAGTGCCTATGTTCCATCACTTACAGACCGTTCGTTTCCAAGGGATTCTTAAAAACGTAGCCATCACCAACTGGGGATGGCCAGATTTCAAGAATGTATGGTCTGCTGATTAACCTTTCTTACTAGCTAAATAACTAAGTTAACTCGTTGCCAAAATTGGTTTTTCCAAAATCGACTTTGACACGCTTACGTCTAGATAAATTAAAAATTACACTCGGTGGTTTACTTTTTGGTTTTGGCATATAAACTAGTCGGTGTAGTTTATGTGTTGGGTCTATCCCAACGGTTAAAGAGATACCAATGAAAAAATATCTATTACCGATTTTAGGAGTACTTGCCGTGGTCGCTATCGTAAGCACAGGTTCACAATCAAACGACAATCTAGATAAGCTTCCAAAGAAGTTTACTAACAGTGAGTTGGAATACAAATCGGGTATGTCTGATATTTTTTCAATCTTGAAAGCATACGTGACTGTGGAAAGAAACGAGCCAGTGCCGCGCGCTGCATTGCCTTTGATTCCAATGACAGCTGAGCAATTGATCGAAGAACAAGACGACGTTGCTTACCGCTTAGGTCACTCAAGCGTGATGATGAAGCTGGATGGCAAGTTAGTGATGACTGACCCTGTGTTCAGTGATCGTGCATCACCGGTGCAATGGATGGGACCAAAGCGTTTTCATCCGACACCAATCACACTGCAAGACCTACCCGATATTGATGTGGTGGTGATCAGCCACGATCACTACGACCATTTAGACAAAGGTGCCGTGAAGGTATTAGCCGACAAAGTAGGGACGTTCTTAGTGCCATTAAGAGTGGGCGCACTGTTGGAAAAGTGGGGCGTGGATAAAGAGAAGATCATCGAATTGAACTGGTGGGAATCGGCAACGGCCTCAGACATTGAGTTCACGTTGACACCGACACAGCATTTCTCTGGTCGTGGCTTGCTTGATCGTGACCAAACACTGTGGGGCAGTTGGGTTATTAACGCTTCAGACAAGAAAGTCTTCTTTAGCGGTGATTCTGGTTACTTCAATGGCTTTAAAGAGATTGGCGACCGTTTTGGGCCGTTTGATTTAACCATGGTTGAAACGGGTGCGTATAACTCACTTTGGGCGGATATTCATATGTTCCCAGAACAGAGTGTTCAGGCACACATTGATCTGCAAGGTAAGGTGATGATGCCAATCCACAACAGTACCTTCGACCTTTCTATGCATGATTGGCAAGACCCAATGGAACAAGCACTGGCGATTAGCAAAGAGCGAGATGTACAAATGGTAAGCCCGGTGATGGGTGAACGTTTGGTGATCTCAGAGCCTGTACCTGTTCAGGCATGGTGGAAACTAGCATCGAATTAGAGCTGTCATCCAAATAGACATAGCTAAACCACTAAGCTGTACAACCCAACTTATACACGAAACGCCACCGATCTTACGATTCGGTGGCGTTTTTTAGTTTTATTTTTAAGATCAGCTTTCTAAGTTCTGCGCCATTTTCTTCGCAATTTTTCTGAATTGTTCTAACTCGTCTTCGGCCATGCCTTTGGTCATTCTCTTCAGCATGTCTCGATCGATATCCGAGACCTTACTCATGATCTCTTGACCCTTATCAGTCAGAACCAATAACTGGCTGCGCTTGTCTTCCGGGTTCGGAGACTTCTTCACAAGTTCCTGATTGATCAAGGCATTAATGAGCCGAGTGACCTGTGCTTTATCACGATCTAGGAAGTGTGCGATATCGATAGCGGTACATGGAGACTTCTTAGTAATGATCTTCATGACACGAATGTTCATAGGTGCGATCTCTGAGTCTAAGCTCTCAATCTGTTCGCTCATTTGACGTTTCAAAGAGTGCACTAGACGAAAGATTGATTCTAGCGATGTGTTATCAGACATAAACTATCCTTAGAAATGTAGTTGACATTATCAACTACTGTATTTATAGTTGATATTATCAACTTAATTGTTCGTAAATTCAAGACAGGAAATAGATATGACGATTCAAGCAACTCTAACGCCAACTCTTCCTGAGCAAAAAGGCACACCGGTTTTATACAAAGTTTTGGTCATGATGAGCTTAATGCTGACGATTGGCGGCAGTTTAACGGCTGTGATGACTTACATGAATGTCGGATTCGGCGAGGAATTTATTGGCAACTGGCTTTCTTCGCTAGCCCTTGTTGTCGTGATCATGATGCCAATGGGCGCGGTGATGATGGCTTTAGTCACCAAAGCCGTTGCTAGAGTGTTCACAACTTATAGCGAGAAAGTTCGCAACCTGATTGTAGGACTGATCATGGCATTCATAATGGAGTCCATGATGGCATTTGTAACAGCGGCAAATAATATTGGATTTTCGGATACATCGGCGTTTACCAGTGGATGGTTTAATGGATTTATTGCCGCGCTTCCTATTGGCCTTACGATCATGGTCGTAATGTCGATGACGGTTAAACCTAAGCTAGAACGATTCATGAAGAGCTAGCCAAAACATTTCACAGCATTGTAGGAGATCCACATGAAAGCATTTACAGGCAAACACAATAACTACCGCATCACTATTGAAGAAGTGAGCGTTAAAGAAGACCGCGAACTTCAAACCATGCAGTTTGAAATTGAAGACAGAGAAAACATGTTCGCGGTTGTTGAGAAGATCAAACAAGACAGCGGCTTAGATGAGCAATCAGCAGCACGACTGGGTGTGGGTATCCGCTTACTTGGTCCATTGATGATGCAAGATAGAAAACACCCTCTGTTTGTTGATTTCATGCCTCACTTCAGAAACTTCATGCAGAATTTGAAGAAGACGTTGAAAGGGCAGTAAAGCCTGAACATCAGTAATACATCGAAAAGTCAGTAATCAAATTACTGGCTTTTTTACATTTAAATCAAAATAGTTTCAGTTGTTTGCGTCTAGAATATGCGAAAATTGATGGCTGAATTTTCGGTGTAGCACCGTTGTTGAATTGTCTATTCAAGCTTTAAGAAATCCGATATTATACTGGTCATAAAACTAAAGGTGGTATTATATGACAAATGTATTTAAACAAGCAGCTGAAGAACTGTTGAGTCGTCGTGTTGCTGGCACCAAAGCACCAAGATTGGACGAACAGTACCGTCCGAATAACTTGGAAGATGCGCTAAAGATCCAATCTTCAATGATCGATTTGAAAAGCGATAAAGTCGGCGGTTGGAAGTGCTTACTTCCTCTGGCTGAAGACAAGTTTGTTGTTGCGCCAATCTTCTCGGGCAGCGTTCAACAAGGCGAAGTTTGTGAACTGTTTGCTGACAACGGCGTAGTACGCGTTGAGCCTGAAATCGCATTTACGCTTGCTAAGAGCCTGCCTGCAAGCCAAGAAGGCTACAGCGAAGAGCAAATCAACGAAGCGATTGGTTCTTGCCACATGGCACTTGAGTTAATGCAGTCTCGTTTTGCGGATGACAGCGGCGCTGAGTTCTATGAAAAGCTGGCCGATGGCCTAGTAAACCAAGGTCTATTTATTGGCTCTGAGATTGATCGCGAAAAAGCGTTCACTTCTGCAGAGATCAGTATTGAAGTGACTCAAGGCGAGCAAGTTCAAGCATTCGACGGTAAGCACCCGAATACACTGCCACCAAGCCCAATTTACTGGCTGATTAACTACATGACACGTCGTGGTGTTGATTTCCAAGCGGGTGAAGCCATTATCACGGGCTCTTACTGCGGTATCGTGGAAATGGAATTCGATAAACCAACGACCTTCCACTACGAAGGCATTGGTGAATACCAAGTAACGTTCAAGCAGAAACGCTAACTTCTAGCGGCGCACTATCTGTTATCGAAAGGCTGTTTACTGATGAGTAAATAGCCTTTTTTATGGTTCATCGCGGATTAGCG
>NZ_JBFRJZ010000100.1:0-961 GCF_041469125.1 Vibrio sp. 10N.286.51.E5
TTATAATCAATGAAGTTTTGGTTTGCTAGATAGTGTTGCCTTAACCAACTCCACACTTGCTCTATAGGGTTAAGCTCTGGTGAGTATGGCGGCAATTTGATAATACTGACATTATCAAATGGGTTAGCAATATCATCGGTATGCCATCCTGCGCCATCCATTATTACCACTGAATGACGGTCTTTTTCTGTGACTTTAGATATCTGCTCTAGATGGTTTATCATGATGTCTTTGTTAACCCAAGGGACGACCATTGCCTCACCAATCCCTCTCGATGGGCACACTGAGCCAAACAAATAAGCGTATTCAAATTGCTGCTGTTTTACTACGCGAGGTCTCGTTCCACGAGTAGCCCAAAGACGTGTTGTTGTGTTCTGCTGACCAAACCTAGCTTCGTCTTGAAACCAGACATCAACACTCTCTAGCCCAATATGGCCGGGGATCTTAAGGATCGTTTCGATTTGGAATTTTTTTAAAATCGTCTTGTATTTGCTGTGATTGTTTAGGGTGTTTGGAACGAGAAGTTATCCAAGAAAAACCCATGTGGTCGAGGAGATAATAGATGGAATTAGGGTGGTAGTGCTTGTCAAAGTGTTTAACGATGTAGTCATGTATATCGCTTCCAACAAGGCGGCCACCAGAAGGTGATTCAGCTTCTTTTTTTATGAAGGCACTGAGTTGAGCCCGCTGCTCATCGGTGAGGTATGCAGGCCTACCAGTCCGAGGTTTTTCTTGAAGTCCTTCTAGGCCTTCTTCAAAAAAAATCCGAACCCATTTATTGACACTGGTTCGACTGACTTTGAGAGATTTTGCAATTTGTGTACGAGAGAGGCCGTCTTTAAAGTGTGCGAGCGCAAGTAAACGCATCTTCATCTGAATGGTTTTTTGCTGGCTCGCAAGCTTTTTGAAGTCAGTGTTATTAAGGCTATCCATGGCTAAATTTCACAATAATTCATCAATC